>NZ_CAJFGT010000001.1:0-71244 GCF_904377885.1 Flavonifractor sp. An112
AGGGCAGGGACATCGCCTACCTGGACGTGAAAAACTACAACCAGGTGTGCGTGCTGGGCTCCAAGATGGCGGACGCCCTCTTCAACTACATGGACCCGGTGGGCCAGACCATCACCATCAACAACATCCCCTTTGAGGTCATCGGTGTCTATGCCGAGAAGGACCCCAACAACATGACCGGCATGGACCGCTACATTGTGCTGCCCTATTCCATGAACCGGGTGCTCAACGGCCAGACCAGCATGGATACCTTTGTGGCCAAGGCCAAGGACTCCGAGTCCACCACCCGGGCCATTACCCTGCTGAAGGGCTTCCTCCAGGGGGTCATCGACCCCAACAGCGGCTACTACAGCGTCACCACCCCCAACCAGATGCAGGAGGAGGGGGCCGAGCAGGACAAGATGCAACAGCGCTTTTTGGGCGGCATTGCCGCCATCTCCCTGGCGGTGGGCGGCATCGGCATCATGAACATCATGCTGGTCACCGTCACCGAGCGTACCCGGGAGATCGGCATCCGCAAGGCCATCGGTGCCGAGCGCAAGAGCATCATCGCCCAGTTCCTCATCGAGGCCTGTATGATCTGCGGCATCGGCGGGATCTTCGGCATCATCGTGGGCTATATCGGCACGCTGATCGTGGGGAAGCTGTCCTTCCACACCATACTGATACCAAACGCCGGGATAACGGTGGGCGCCTTCTTCATCTCCGTTGCCCTGGGCGTGGCCTTTGGCCTCTATCCTGCCATCAAGGCCTCCGGTCTCCAGCCGGTGGAGGCCCTGCGGGCAGACTAAAGGAGTGAGATCATGAAAAAGAGAACTTGGCTTTCCGCCCTGCTGGCGGTGGCGCTGCTGGTGAGTATGCTGGTGATGCCCTCCGCCTCCGCGGCCGGCAACTCGGCCTTTACCGATATCACCGACCCCGACCAGGCCAACGCCGCCGAGATGCTGCGGCTGCTGGGCGTGGTGAACGGCACCGGCGGCGGCGCCTTCCGGCCCCAGGGCACCCTGACCCGGGGTGAATTCTGCAAGATGACGGTGGAGATCATGGGCCGGGGCGACGAGGAACCCGCCCAGCGCAGCCGCACCATCTTTACCGACGTCAGCTCCACCCACTGGGCCAGAGGCTATATCAATCTGGCCGCCTCCATCACGGTGGGCGGCTCCGCCGGCGGCGATGGAGAGAGCTCCACGGCGGGTACCCGCCTCATCATGGGCGTGGGAGACGGTTCCTTCCAGCCTGACCGGGTCATTACCTGCGGCGAGGCGGTCACCATCCTCATGCGGGTGCTGGGCTACGGCGACGGCGATGTGGCCGGCGGCCTCAACTGGTACGACGGCTATATGGGACTGGCCAGCTCCGCCGGACTGCTGGATAAACTGAACCTGACCGGAGCCTCCACCATCTCCCGCGGCCAGGCCGCCATTCTGTTCTACAATCTGCTCTTTGCCAAGACCAAGGGCAGCGACAGCCTCTACCTCACCGGCCTGGGCTGCAAGGTGGAGGACGGCGGTATCCTGCTGGATGTGAACGCCACCCTGGCCGGCTCCAACACTGCGGTCAAGACCACCACCGGAACCTACAAGACCGACCGGGCGGGGCTGGACGAGAACCTGGAAGGAATGCAGGGCGACGTGGTGCTGGACAAGAACGACAAGCTGCTGGCCTTCCAGCCCAAGGAGAACATCACCAGCCGGGCGGCAAATGTGGCTGAGTGGGCCTACAACGAAGCGCGCCTCACCGGCGGCGAGACCCTGGAGCTGCCGCCTCAGACCACCGTCTATCAGGACGGCGAGAAGAAGGTGTATGAGGAGCTGTGGCAGGATCTGAAGCCGGGCACCCCCGTTACCTTCTACTACACGGCGGAAGGCAAGGTGGGCTATCTGTTCCTGCGCTCCGCCTCTGCCTCCGACACCGCTATGGTGGCCCGGAGCGTACCCTCCGGAAATCCCTTTACTGCCCTGACCAAGGGGGAGGGCAATTACCAGATCTACAAGAACGGGATGCCCGCCACCGTCAATGACATCCGCCAGTATGACGTGGCCACCTATGACAGCGGCGCTAAGGTCATGAACATCTCGGACCTGCGGCTCACCGGTATGTATGAGAACGTCTACCCCAATACCGATACTCCGGCCAAGATCTGGGTCATGGGGAAGGAACTGCCAGTGCTGCCCTGTGCGGTAGAGGATCTGCGCAACTTCAAGATTGGCGATACTCTGACTCTGCTGCTTACTAATGACGGCAAGGTTGCCGGTGTGGTTACCACTGCTGCAGCCAAGGGCAATGCGGTGGGCTATGTGGAGAGTATCACCGAGGACGGTAAGGCTACCGTGCAGCTGCTGGACAGTGTGCTGGGCAAGGTGGAGGGAAAAACCTCCTACCGGAAGGACAGCGCCACCAAGATGATGGGTGAGCTGGTCACCGTTTCCTCCAATAAGCAGGGCCAACTCACTTTGACCCGGCTCACCGGCGGCTCCTCCAGCGGGGTTACCGGCAAGCTGGATGTGGCTGCCCGTACTCTGGGCGGCACACCCCTGGCTGACAACGTAGCGGTGTACGAGAAGGTGGGCAGCAGCAAGCTCCAGCCCGTTAAGTACAGCCAGATTACCGCCGTCAGCGTACCCGCCTCCAAGATCCTGTATGCCAGCAAGGACTATGCCGGCCGGTACAATGTGCTGGTACTGAACGACGTGACCGGCGATCTGTATACCTACGGCTTTATGAGTAAAGGCACGTGGAAAACAGATTCCAGTTTGGGCGAGATCGTTAACTCGACGGTAATTGTGACCACTTCCGGCAAGGACGAAGGAACTAAACTGGAATTGGTGGGCGGCGTGGAGGTGCCCCGCAATGCGGTCGGGGGTGTGGTAGCCTCCCTGAACACATTAAAAGATGGTCCTGCCAAGATCGCCGGTTATGTGTTCCTGAAGGAACTGGACGGCGTACGCCGCAGCGCCTTTGACATGAAGGCCAAGACGGTGACCACCACCGACATGGTGCTGCCCATCTCGGACAATGTGGTGTGCTACAACAAGACCACAGGCAAGTGGTTTGCAGAGCATGAGGAGGCTATGGATAACCTCAATGCGGCCCGCGCCTTTTCCGACAACATCACCATCTACTACGACCGTACGCCGGAGGACGGCGGCAAGGTCCGTATGGTAGTGGTACAGTAAGCATCAAGAAAGCCGCCCCCGCGTGAAGCGGGGGCGGCTTTTTGTGTTTCAAATCAACCCTTCAGGCGCTCGGCCCAGGCAGCATACTTGGCTACCTTCTCGTCGGCCTCCGCCTTGGTGGCGCCGTTGGCCAGGATATACACCTTGACCTTGGGCTCGGTGCCGGAGGGACGGACGATGAGGCTGGTGCCGTCGGCCATCTCGTAGCGCAGCACGTTGGAGCCGGAGAGCTCCATGGTGCTCTTGCTGCCGTCGGCCACGGTGACCACGGAGCCGTCCTTGTAGTCCTTCTGCTGGGTCACCGCCACGCCGGCGATCTCCACCGGGGGGTGCTCCCGCAGACCGGCCATCAGGTCAGCCATCTTCTTCAGCCCGTCCAGACCGGGCATCACCAGGTTCAGGGTCTTTTCGCCGTAGAAGCCGTACTTCTCATAGCACTTCTGGAGGGCGTCGTACAGGGTCATGCCCTGACCGGCGTACCAGGCGGCCATCTCGGTGAGGGCCAGAGCGGCGGTGACGGCGTCCTTGTCCCGGACGTAGTCGCCCAGCATATAGCCATAGCTCTCCTCGTAGGCGAAGATCACCTTGCCCTCGCCGGCGTTCTCCAGTTTGTCCTTCTTCTCGGCCAGGAACTTGAAGCCGGTAAAGGTGTCATAGCAGGCCAGACCGTTGGTTTCAGCCACCTTGCGGGCCATCTCGGTGGTGACGATGGTCTTGAGGGCCACCGGCTTGTCCGGCATCTTGCCGGTGCGCTGCTTGGCGCCGATCAGGTAGTCCAGCAGGAGCACGCCGGTCTGGTTGCCGGAGATGGTGATGTACTCGCCCTGGTCGTTGCGCACCATGATGCCCACGCGGTCGGCGTCGGGATCGGAGCCCAGGATGAAGTCGGCCCCTTCCTTCTTGGCCAGATCCACAGCCAGGTAGAAGCCCTCGGGATTCTCCGGGTTGGGGGAGACCACGGTGGGGAAGTTGCCGTCAATAACCATTTGCTCGGGGACACAGATGACGTGCTTCATGCCCAGACGCTTCAGAGCCTCGGGGATCAGCTTGTAGCCGGTGCCGTGGAAGGGGGTGTATACCATCTTAAAGGTGTCGGCTACCTTCTCCACAGCGGCCTTGTCGTTGACCTGGCCCATCACATTGGCCAGGAACTTTTCGTCGGTCTCCTCGCCCATGAGGGTGATGAGTCCGGCCTTTACTGCCTCGTCATAGTCCATGCGCTGGATGGAGTCGAACAGATCCAGCTCCTCCATCTTGGCGGCAATGGCGGAGGCGTGGTGGGGGGGCAGCTGAGCGCCGTCCTGCCAGTAGACCTTGTAGCCGTTGTACTCCTTGGGGTTGTGGCTGGCGGTCACGTTGACGCCGGCGATGCAGTGGTACTCCCGGACGGCAAAGGACACCTCAGGGGTGGGACGCATGGCGTCAAACAGGCGGACCTTGATGCCGTTGCCCGCCATGACACAGGCGGTCTCACGGGCGAACGTCTCGGAGTTGTTGCGGCAGTCGTAGCACACAGCCACGCCACGCTCCACCGCCTCGGGGCCCTCAGCCTTGATGACCTCGGCGAAAGCCTGGGTGGCGTGACGGATGACGTGGATATTCATCTGATGCAGGCCCACGCACATAGTGCCGCGCAGACCGGCGGTACCAAACTCCAGAGGAGCAAAAAAGCGGCTTTCGATCTCCTTCTCGTCGCCGGAGATGGAACGCAGTTCCTCCTTCTCCGCCTCGCTGAGAGCGGGACTGTTCAGCCACTTTTCATATACATCACGATAAGCCATGGGAATTACCTCCAATACCTCAATTTCAGCAAAAGCACATCTCTGCGCTTGTGATTATAGCACAAACTGACCGGTATATCTACCCTGTTTTTTGGGAGTTTACGCCGTAAGCTGCAAAAAATTTCCTGCTCTTTACTTGTGGTACCCGGAGCCCTCCACGATCTTGAAGCAGCGGTAGATCTGCTCCAGCAGCATGACCCGGGCCAGGTGGTGGGGGAAGGTCATGGGGGACATGGACAGCCGCAGATCGGCCTTTTCTTTCAGGGAGGGGTGCATCCCGTAGGAGGAGCCGATGAGGAAGGTCAGGGTGTTTTTGCCCTGGCCCGTCCACCCCTCCAGACGGGCGGCCAGTTTCTCGCTGGAGAGAAGCTGGCCCTCCACGCACAGGGCCACCAGCGCCCCGCCCTTGGGAATCTTGGCAGTGACGGCAGCCGCTTCCTTTTCCAGGGCGGCGTCAATCTGGGCCCGGGAGGGGTTCTGGGGCAGCCGCTCCTCGGGCAGCTCGGTGAGCTGGAGCTTGCAGTAGCCCCCCAGCCGCTTGACGTATTCCGCCGCTCCGTCTATGTAGAATTTCTCCTTCAGCTTGCCCACGCAGATGATATGGATGGAAACGCCTTTCATACGGTGTACCTCCGTCCCGGCTCGCTGCGGGGGGCCACCTCCAGCAGCACGTCCCGGCCGGGAACGGCTCCCATGCGTGTGAGGGAATCCCCCACCACCTGCCGGGCCCGCTCCGGGGTGTTGTTCTCGTGGGACAGGTGGGCCAGTACCACGGTGGAGGCGCCTGCCGACACAGCAGAGCACACCAGGGCAGCCCCCGCCTCGTTGGACAGGTGGCCCCGGTCGCCCAGGATGCGGTCCTTGAGAAAGTAGGGGTAGGGGCCGGAGCGGAGCCACTCCACGTCGTGGTTGGCCTCGGCTACCAGCAGATTGGCGCCTCGAATACCTGCCTCCACCGCCTCTGTTACATGGCCCAGGTCGGTGACCACCGCCGCCTTCCGCCCGCCGGCGGAGAGGGCGTAGCCGGTGCTCTCGGCGGCGTCGTGAGGGGTGGGGAAGGTCTCAATGTCGATGGAGCCGATGGAGAAGCACTCCCCCGGCGTGAAGGGGTGGAGGACCTCCTCTAGAAAGGCGATGCGGTAGCACAGCTGCCGCCCGGTGCCCCGGCTGGCGTATACCGGTACTTTCCGCTGTTTGGTCAGGGTGGTGAGACCGGAGATATGGTCGGTGTGCTCATGGGTGATGAGTACGGCGGACAGGCTGGCGGGGTCGACGCCCAGCCCCTTCAGGGCGGTGGTGATCCGGCGGCAGGAGATGCCGGCGTCCACCAGGATATGGGTGGCACCGTCACTGACCAGCAGGCTGTTGCCGCTGGAGCCGCTGGCCAGGGTACACAGTTGAAGCACAAAATCGCTCCTTTCCAGAAAAAACAGGCGGGGGAGTTCCCCCGCCTGCATAAGATTTATGTTGATTATCCAACCTGGGCCTGTTTGTCCTCGTCGGGGGTGACCACCACACGAATGTCGGCGCCCACGCCGGACAGCTTGCGGACGATGTCCTCATAGCCGCGCTCGATGTGGTGGATGTGGCCGATCTCTGTGGTGCCCTGGGCAGCCAGTCCGGCAATAACCATGGCCGCGCCTGCCCGCAGGTCACAGGCCTGGATGCGGGCGCCGGTAAACTTCTCCACGCCCTCAATGACGGCAATCTTGCCGTCCACCTGGATCTGAGCTCCCATGCGGCGGAACTCGTCCACATAACGGAACCGGTTGTCCCACACGCCCTCGGTGATGACGCTGGTGCCCTCAGCCAGACAGAGGACAGCGGCGATCTGGGGCTGCATATCGGTGGGGAAGCCGGGGTAAGGCAGGGTCTTGACGTTGGTACGGGTCAGCTTGCCGGTGCGGCGCACCAGCACGGCGTCGTCCCGCTCCTCCACGTCCACGCCCATCTCCAGCAGCTTGGCGGTGATGCACTCCAGGTGCTTGGGGATCACGTTCTTGATGAGCACTTCGCCGCCGGTGGCAGCCACGGCGGTCATATAGGTGCCCGCCTCGATCTGATCGGGAATGATGGAGTAGGTGCCGCCGGTCAGCCGCTCCACGCCCCGGATCTTGATGACGTCGGTGCCGGCGCCCATGATCTCGGCGCCCATGGAGTTGAGGAAGTTGGCCAGGTCCACAATGTGGGGCTCCTTGGCGGCATTTTCAATGATGGTCATGCCGTCGGCCAGCACGGCGGCCAGCATGATATTCATGGTGGCGCCCACGGAGACGATGTCCAGATAGATCTGGGTGCCCATCATCCGGCCATTGGAAGCCTTGGCATGGATGTAGCCGCCCCGGACGTCCACGTTGGCCCCCATGGCCACAAAACCCTTGATATGCTGGTCAATGGGCCGGCCACCGAAATCGCAGCCGCCCGGAGGGGGAACCTCCGCGGAGCCAAAGCGGCCCAGCAGAGCGCCGATCAGGTAGTAGGAGGCCCGGATCTTGCGGGCCAGCTCCTCAGGTACCCGGGCATTGCGGATGTGGGAGCAGTCCACGTCCACGGTGGTACGGTTGACCGTACGCACGTCGGCGCCCAGTTCCTGCAAAATGTTGAGCAGCAGCGTTACATCGCTGATCTGAGGCAGATTTTCAATGCGGCATACCCCGTCCACCAACAGGGCGGCGGGGATGATGGCAACAGCGGCGTTTTTTGCGCCGCTGATGTCGATCTCTCCAAAAAGCGGTTTCCCGCCGTGAATCACATACTTTGTCAAAATGCAACCCTCTATTCCTTCCGCCGGGGAACACACCCACGCCGGCGGCATCCAAGGCCGGATCAGACCGGCACCATAAAGCATCTGCAAACGCCTGCCTGCGGCAGAGCGCTCCAATACGTATACATTATAACATAACCTGCCATAAAATCAAAGACATTTCTTTAATGCCTCTGTGACAGGGATGTTTTGATCATAATTTACCCTGCTATGCGGGAAATATACCAATGAGTCAGACAAAACGGACGCAGAATCCGGAAAAAAGATCCGTACTGCCCGGCGCATTGGGTCCGGAATATTATACCCTATGGGACTGCTTCTGTCTTTCTGAAAAATGCACAAAAAAAGCCACGGGAAGCTGTGAATTTCGCAGCCTCCCGTGGAAGAATATGGATGACATTCTTTATTTGCTCTGTTTATCCCGTACCAGGATGTGGGTCACGTTGGGCTGGCTGGTAGGACGCACATCCACCTCAAAGCGGGAGAGGGATTTGACCAGCTTGGACAGCTTGGAAAAACCGAAGTTCCGGGGGTCGAAGTCGGGCTGCTTTTTCACCAGCAGATTGCCCAGCTCGCCCAGAGCGGCATAGCCGTCCTCATCGGCAATTGTATCCACCGACTCGGCAATGAGCTTGACCACCGCCTGGGGGACCTTGTGTTCCGCTTCTGGAGGCTGTGCGGGAGCCTCCTTCTTTTTCTGGGGCTTCTGGGCCTTGGGTTTTTCTTCCTCCGCCCTGGCCTGTTCCGCTGCCGCCCGGATGACCTCAATGTAAACAAACTTATCGCAGGCCACAATAAAGGGATTGGGTGTTTTCCGCTCTCCCATACCGTAGACCTTTTTGCCCGCCTCCCGCAGCCGGACGGCCAGACGGGTGAAATCGCTGTCGCTGCTCACCAGCACGAAGCCGTCCACCTGGCCGGTGTAGAGGATGTCCATGGCATCGATGATCATAGCCGAGTCGGTGGCATTCTTGCCGGTGGTATAGCTGTACTGCTGGATGGGGGTGATGGCGTTCTCCAGCAGAGGGCCCTTCCAGGAGGCCAGGTTGGGGGTGGTCCAGTCTCCGTAGATCCGCTTGATGGTGGGGGTGCCGTATACCGCCACCTCCGCCATGATGTCGCCCAAGGCCGAGCGGGGCGCGTTGTCTGCGTCGATCAGCACTGCCAGGCGCAGGTCGGTCTGTTCTGACATAGTTGTCCTCCTTGCTGTGAATCTTACACGGTCCACTCCGGCTGCCCCCTATGGCGCTGGAAACCGGGTGGAGGAAAGAACAAGATTATCATACACCATATGCCTCCGTTGGAAAAGGTGCAGAATCAAGAATATTAGATAGAAATATTATACAGATTAGAGTATGTAAGGAAGGAAAATGATTGAAGTTGAAGGAAAAAGAAAAAATTTGAGCAATTTTTCGCGCAATCCTCTTGACTTTTTCAGAGACGGAACTATAATGTAGTCGCTTCAGGCGGAAGCGGTGTTTTGTGTGACATCGCTCCGCCTGCAATGCTTTTCCCTCGCGGCAGGGGGCGCGCGGCTCTGCCCGGAGGCAATTTGAGGAGGGTTCTTATGGTTACGTTCTTTGTTTGCCTGATTTTGCTGATTGTAGGCTTCTTTACCTACAGCAAGCTGGTGGAGAAGATTTTCCGAATTGATGACCGCCCCACCCCCGCTGTGGCCCATCCTGACGGGGTGGACTACGTCCCTATGAAAACCTGGCGTATTTTCCTGGTCCAGCTGCTGAATATCGCCGGCCTGGGTCCCATCTACGGCGCTCTGTCCGGCGCCTGCTGGGGTCCCTCGGTCTATCTGTGGATCGTCTTTGGTACCATCCTGGGCGGCGGTGTGCATGACTTCCTGTCCGGCATGATGAGTGAGCGCAACGACGGCAAGTCCATTTCCGAAGTTGTTGGCCTGTACATGGGCAAGGTCATCACCTTTATCATGCGCGTGTTCTCCGTGGTGCTGCTGGTCATGGTGGGCGTCAACTTCTCCGTGGGCCCTGCCGGCCTGCTGGCTCAGCTGACCCCTGACTACCTGTCCACCATGTTTTGGCTGGTGGTCATCATGGTGTACTACCTGCTTGCCACCTTCCTGCCCATTGACAAGATTATCGGCAAGCTCTATCCCGTATTCGGTATCTGCCTGATTGTCATGGCTCTGGGCATCGGCGGCGGTATCCTGGTCCAGATGGGCGGGGATATGCCGGAGCTGTCCATTGCCAGCCTGACCACCGCTCATCCCGGCGGACTGCCCAAGTGGGCTATGATGTTTGTGACTGTGGCCTGCGGCGCCATCTCCGGCTTCCATGCCACCCAGTCCCCCATGATGGCCCGCTGCATCACCAGCGAGAAGCAGGGCCGCACCATCTTCTACGGCGCCATGGTGGCCGAGGGCATCATCGCCCTGATCTGGGCTGCCGCCGGCGTTACCTATTACACCAATCACGGCTCTCTGCTGGACGGCATGACTGGCCTGACCAACGCCATCGCCGCCGGCGGCTCCGGCGGTGTGGTCTTTGAGATCTCCACCGGCCTGCTGGGCACCGTGGGCGGCATCCTGGCCATGATCGGCGTGATCGCCTGCCCCATCACCTCCGGCGACACCGCTTATCGTGCTGCCCGTCTGACCATCGCCGACTGGTTCCACATCGACCAGTCCAAGGTGGGTCCCCGTGCCGCTCTGTCCGTCCCGCTGCTGGGTGTAGGCGCCGTTATTGCCCTGGCGCTGCCCTGGGATGTGCTGTGGCGCTACTTCTCCTGGGCCAACCAGACGCTGGCTATGATTGTGCTGTGGACTGGCGCTGTGTTCCTGCACAGATACGGTTATCCGCCCAAGGCCTGCTTCATTGCGGCTCTGCCCGCCACCTTTATGTCCGCGGTGTCTGTGACCTACTTCATCCAGGCCCCCGAGTGCCTGAACCTGTCCACCTCCATTGCGTACCCGGTGGGTATCGTGGTGGCCGCTGTGTTCCTGGGTATCTTCATCTGGCGCACTCTGATTGTGGGCAAGGACGACGTGAGCACGGTTGCCGCCCATTGAGTTCTTCCTGTATAATAAAGATCCGGAGGGATTTTCCTCCGGATCTTTTTTTGCATTCTTTGCAGCAAAACAACACCTGAAAACGTATATAGGGTGAAAGGGGGAGAGGAAACTATGGACCCCAACCGGTTGGAAGCACTGATCCAGATCCATCAAAATACCCTGTACCGGGCTGCCTTGGCCATTCTTGGGGATGCCCATGAGGCGGAGGACGCGGTGCAGGACGCCTTCCTGCGCTGCCTGGAGAAGGGGCCGGAGTTTGAAAGCCCCGCCCATGAGAAGGCCTGGCTGCTGCGGGTCACCGTCAACGGCTGCAAAAGCCGCCTGCGCTCACCCTGGCGGCGGCGCACCGCTCCGCTGCTGGACACCTACCCCGCGGCCGGACCGGAGGAGCAGAGCCTGATGGAGGCCATCGGGGCACTGCCCGCCAGGGACCGGGCGGTGCTCCACCTCTATTATTATGAAGGATATCAGACCGCGGAAATCGCCGAAATGACCGGCTGGCGGGAGGGTACCGTCCGCTCCCGGCTCACCCGGGCCAGGGCAAAGCTGGGGGACCTGCTGAAAGGAGAAATGCAATGAACCGATATCGTAATTATATGGATCGCATCTCCGCTCCGGAATCCCTGGCGGACCGGGTGTTGGAGGGAAAGCGGCCCCGTCGGGCCCGTCCCGCTTTGGCGGCGGGCGTTCTGGCGGCCTGCTGTCTGGTGGCGGCGGCAGGCGGCTGGCAGCTGTGGCAGGGGAGAAGTCTGGCCGGGCCGGACTCCACGGCGGGGGTAGCGGCCACGCCTGCCGTGACACAGACCATCCCGGAGCGGGGCTATGCCCTGGTGGTGGAGGATGCCTTCGGAGGACAGCCCCACAGCTTCCCCAATGTACCCGGGTATGATTACCATTACCCCGACTGTACCGGCTCGGACGTCGTGATAGGCGACTACGCCTATCCGGAGGGGTGGTTCATGGAGCTGTTGTCCGCCCAGGAGATCATCAACGTGTTGGGGGGGACCGATCAGGTACCTTGGCAGTTAGATTGGACCGGCTTCGGCCTGGGCGGCATGGTGATCTACGACGGGGAGGGGAACCCCTGGCGGATCGAGATCATCGGTCAGCGGGGAGAGGATACCCTGTATCTGGAGCTGTGGCCCGGCCGGGAACCCTTCCGTGACCTGGTCTATGACGATGCCAGCGTGGAGACTGTGGACGGAATGAAGGTGACCACCTATTCCCTCTATTATGACCGGGATGGGGACGACACCAAGGAATACACCTACCATGCCGATTATTTTGACGGCGCCATAGGGGTGAACTTTACCTGTACCAGCAAAGACGAGGGGATCGCCGCCTGGCTGACCAATCTGGTGGTGGGTCACAAGGGATTTACCGCCGACGGCCTGACTACCCCCGCCGGCGGGCAGCATATGGACCTGGGTACCGCCCGACTCTACGGCAGCGGGGAGCTGACCCTGGGCGAGGCCTATCAGCAGGAGCTGGCCGCTTATCTGCCCGACCGGTCGGCCCTGCCCGACGGCTTTACCTTTGAAAGCGCCCACTGGCATTTCGACGAGGTGGAGGACAGTTTGAGCATCCTGTGGTGCCGGGGATATGACACTGTGAGCGTGAAGGCAGCCCTGCTGCTGGACTCCAACACCGGTGAGCAGCTGGACACGGACGTGCTGCCGGACGAGATCACGCCCCAGGCAATGGAGCAGCGGTTCGGCCGCTATGTGGACGATGACCTGGGGGATACCCCAGGCTGGCGATACGAATCCTTTACTGTTCACTATTTCCGCAACGGGGAACCCACGGTGGCTGTCACCTATAGTATCAAGGGCCTGGACCCGGAGCAGGCCGCCGCCTTTGTGAACAGCTGCCAGGGAGAATGGAGCCTGGATTAAGATCTGGAGAAAAGAAGCGCCTGCCGCTGCCGCGGCAGGCGCTGTTCTGTTTACGGAAGCACGATGGTGTCCTCCTCCGTGATCCCGGACAGGATCTCTACATAGTCGCTGCCCCAGAGACCGGTCTCCACGGTGACGGTCTCGGTCTTGCCGTTGCGCAGCACCTGGACGGTGTCGCCGTCCACCGCCTTGACGGGCACACGGAGGCAATTCTCCTTCCCCTCGGTGAGAATGGACACCGACACGTTCATGCCGTCCCGCAGGCCGTCGGTGTTGTCCAGGGCGATCTCCACGGTGTAGTCGGTGACGCCGCCGGAGGTGACGCCGGTGTCCTCCACCCGCCGCACCGAGCCGGTGTAGGTGCGCTGCTCCCCGGTGTCGGTGGTGAAGGTGATGGATACGCTCTGGCCGGTACCCACCCGGTCGATGTACTGCTCGTCAATACTGGCGTGGACGCACAGGGCTTCAGGCTGGGCCAGCACCGCCATGGGGCTGCCGGCGGAGGCCAGATCCCCTTCCTTGGAAGTGCGGGAGAGGATGACCCCGTCCGCCGGAGCGGTGATGGTGTAGTCCTCCCGCTGATCGGTAAGTTGGTCCAGGCTGGCCTGAGCCGAGTCCACTTGAACCTGGGCGGCGTCCACCTGGAGCTGGGCGTTGTCTACCTGGAGCTGGGCGTTGTCCACGGCGTTGGTCAGGCTGTCATTTTTCAGGGTGAGCACCGTCTGCCCGGCGGTGACTGTCTCACCCACCTGGATGGAGAGGGTAAGCACCTGACCCGACTGACCGGCGTAGATGGACTGTTCGGTGGTGTAGGAGATGGTACCTGTCTCCATGCACATCACCCCGTTTACCGAAGCCATGGCGGTGGAGCCGCTGGCCAGGGTGCCGGGATTGCGGAAGGAGAATTCCACGTTGACGCCGGTGCGGCTGCCGCTGAGGGCCACTGGTGTGTCATAGACCCGTACCACCGTGCCGGTGAGGGTGTCCGCCTTGCCGGGGAAGGAGATCACAGCAGCAGCACCCGGTGTCAGGGCCTTGGCGTCCTCCAGGGCGAATGGGACGGTAAGTTTCAGATTTACGCTGTCCACCACCTGGGCCACCGGCGTGCCGGAGGAGATGAAATCCCCCACATGGACGTTGACCGCTGTCACCGAGCCGGAGGCGTGAGAGACCACCGTCAGGTCAGCGCAGGCGGCCTGGGCCTGGGACAGACTGACCTTGGCCTGCCCCAGAGAGGCCACCGTTTGCTCCAGGGCCACCTGGGCGCTGTCCACCGACAGTTGGGCCTGGACGATCTGATCCTCCAGGGCATCGGAGTCAATGGTGTACAGGGTCTGACCTGCCGTTACGGTGTCCCCCTCCTGGAAGGTACACTCCGTCACGGTACCGCTGACAGTGGGGACGATGGTATAGTTGTCGGCATAGGTCACAGTGCCGGTATCCTCCACCCGGTACTCCACCGGGCCGGTATCAGGCTGGACGGTGCGATACTCGTCCTGGCCGGAGCCGGAGCAGCTGCTTAGCAGAAGCAGGCCCAGCACAGACAGAAGAGCCGTGCCCCGCCGCCAATACACAACTTTCATAAGAAACACCCCCGTGTGCTATTCCACGCTTTTCAGTGCGCCCAGCATATCGATCTCCCGCATTTTTCGCCCGATGATCACATTGACGCCCAGGGCGAAGATCATGGTGACCGCGCATGACAGGCCGATGGCCATGGGGGTGATGATCACCTCCAGAGGCATGGCGGTGATGGAGAGGATCAGGAACCGATCCAGGGCAATGCCCAGAGGAATGCCGCACAGGATACCGGCTCCGGCGAAAATCAGGTTTTCGCTCAGCTGCAATTTTTTGATCTCTTTTTCGTAAAAGCCCAGGACCATCAGGGTGGCCAGGCTGCGGATCTGTTCATAGAAGCTCATGATGCCTAAGTTATAGATGACGATGCAGGCCAGCCCGCCGCCAAAGAGAATGAGGATGTACACCACCATGGAGGTGTTGGTCATCTTCTCCACCGCGGCAGCAGTCACTGCCTCCCGGCTCTGCCAGCCGTCCACAAAGTCGTACCGGTCCAGTTCTGTTTCCAGTGCGGCGGCATCCTGGGTGGTGAGATAGGCGGTGGTGGGCGTATAGGACTTGCCCAGCTCCCGCCACAGACTGCGGCTGACATAGGCGCCGCTG
Source organism: Flavonifractor sp. An112 (assembly GCF_904377885.1). Classification (NCBI taxonomy): domain Bacteria; kingdom Bacillati; phylum Bacillota; class Clostridia; order Eubacteriales; family Oscillospiraceae; genus Flavonifractor; species Flavonifractor sp. An112. The sequence goes on from NZ_CAJFGT010000001.1 coordinate 14,841, forward strand.
ACACAGCGGTTTACCTCTGCGACCCTTAACGTATAGTAATGGTTGTCACCGGTAAAACGAAGGGTAATGATATCGCCCTCCTCCACCCCCAGATCGTCAGCCAGCAGCTTTTCCAGCACCACCCCGTCCTCCGGCAGGGTGAGGGACCCGGTGGCATAGGGATCATACAGGTGAAGGGAGACGGTATCCTCGGTTACCGTCAATGTGGAGGTGGTCCGCTGATCGTCGGTATACATCCAACAGGCGGTGGTCATCTCCAGTTCTGCCCCGGTGACGCCGGGGGCGTTGGTCAACCGGCTGTACTGGGCCTCGGTGACTGAGCTGTTCAGACTGGCCATTACGTCATACTTGTTTTGATTTTTGGCCAGGGCGTCGGAGTAGGCATCCATGGAGTCCTTGATGGCAAAGGCCATGAACACCAGGGCCATACAGAAGGCGATACCCACCACACAGGTGAGCATCCGCACCTTGTTGCGGAAGGTGTTGCGGATGATGTACTTGCTGTTAAAGCCCAGCCGCCGCCACAGAGGACCCACCCGTTCCAACAGAACGGTCTTGGCGTTTTTGGGGGGCTTGGGGCGCATACACTGGGCGGGACTTTCCTTTAACAGGGAGCGGGCCACCAGCCAGGCGCTGCCCAGGCAGCACAGGGCGGTAAGACCTGCCGCCTGGCCCCAGGCGGAGAAATCGTGGACAATGGTGTAGGGGGGCAGGTCGCAGCCGGTGGCAATGGTCCACACGATAAGCTGGGAGATGTATTTGCCCAGCAACGCGCCGATGGGAAACCCTATGATCACCACCAGCAGGGCATGGAGCAGATAGTAGATCAGGATCGTGCGGTCATCATAGCCCAGCGCCTTGAAGGTACCAATGTCCATACGGGCATTTTCAATGAGCCGGTTCATGGTACTCACCATCATCAGCACCGCGCACAGGAAAAACAGGGTGGGGAAGAAGGTGAGGATGGGTACCAGGTTGTCTTTGCCTTCCATCAGGGAATAGGCGGGCTGGTTGTCCTTCAGCGCCAGGATGTTGACCACTTTGTTGCCCAGCGCATCATCGATGGCTTCCCGGATGGCAGAGGCGGGAATGTCATCGGCGGTGGTGATACAGATCTGGGTATATTGATTGGCTCCCATCACCCCGCTGAGGACCTCCTCGTCCACATAGGCGAAGGCGAAACGGGACAAGTCGGGGGAGGGATTGGTGGCGTTGATGTTGTAGAGGCACTCCGGGTCCTTGCCCACACCGCAGATCTGGAGCCGCAGGTGGATCCCCAGGCCGGTGAGGGTGATCTCGTACCAGTCACCCACCTCCAGACCGTGGGCGGCTGCGTACTGGTCGCTGAGGAAGATTTCCCGGCTGTTTTGGGGCAGGGAGCCTTCCACAATATAAGGAGTATTGATGGAAAAATTGGCCACACCGTAGAGGGTGAGGGTCAGATCGCTGTCATAGCGGTCCTCGGCATCCAGCACCACCCGGGGCTGCACACCGGTAATGCCCGCAATGGACGACAGATCCCGGCAGTCCCCCTGATCCAGGCCGGCACCGGAGATCCAGTAATCGGCCACATTTTGGGTGTCGTAGTAGTCGCCCATCAGCCGGTCTACATTGTAAATGATGCCGCTGAGGCCGGTATACACCACCACGGCGATCATGGTGATGATGCTCACCGAGATCAGCCGGGAGGCGGTGCGCCGCAGGTCGCGGAAAAAGTTTTTCCAGATCATGCTACCACTCCAGTTCCTGTACGGGCACCGGGTTGGGATTCTCTTCAAAGGATTCGATCTTGCCGCTCTTCATGCGGATCAGTACGTCGGCGGTAGGAGCCAGAGCGCCGTTGTGGGTGACCACTACCACCGTCTTTTTGCTCTGCTTGCACAGGTCGTACAGCAGGGCCAGGATGGATTTGCCTGTCACATAATCCAGGGCACCGGTGGGCTCGTCGCACAGCAGCACATCGGGATTTTTGGCCAGGGCACGGGCGATGGCGCCCCGCTGCTGCTCGCCGCCGGAGCACTGGGCGGGGAAATTCCGCCGCCGCTCGTCCAGACCCACCATACGCAGTACCTCCCGAGTGTCCAGAGGGTTGGGGCAGATCTGGCTGGCCAGTTCCACATTTTCCTCCACGGTCAGGTTAGGCATCAGGTTGTAGAACTGGAACACAAAGCCGATGCTCTCCCGGCGGTACTGGGTGAGCTGCTTCTTGTTGAACCCGGAGATCTCTTTCTCGTTGACAAAGACCTTGCCGCCGGTGGGGGAGTCCATGCCGCCCAAAATGTTGAGGACCGTGGATTTACCGGCGCCGCTAGCCCCCAGAATAATGGTGTATTTGCCCTCGGGGATGGTAAAGCTGATGTCGTCCACCGCTTTGATCACCGTTTTGCCCATGATATATTCCCGGGACACGTGCTCCAGCCGAACGCCTGCCATAGGGACGACACCTCCCTGAAATTGGTTAAAAAATACGGATATCGGTGGAATTAGAGAAATTATTTGTGCTATTATGCTATATTATAACACGGCATATTTGCTTTCTCAATCCCTGGGGGAAAGGCTGAATAAAAAATCATCTGCGGTTTCCGAAGTAACCGCAGATGATTTGGTATTATGCAAATTGATAGATGCCGTCGGCGATGGGCGCAAAGCCGGCCTGGAAGAAGGCGGCGCAGGCTTTGGCCATGTAGGCCGGGTCCTGACTGCCGGCGGTCTCCACGGCAGAGTGCATGGCCAGCTGGGCCATTCCGATGTCCACCATGGGGATGCTGACGGCCTGGCTGAGCAGATTGCCCAGGGTGGAGCCGCCGGGCTCGTCGGCCCGGTTGGCAAAGATCTGCACCGGCACTCCGGCCTGCTGGCAGACGGCTTTGAACAGACCGGCGGTGAGGCCGGTGGTGGTGTACTTCTGGTTGGCGGACAGCTTGATGACCACGCCGCCGTTGGGGTAGACCTTGTTGGCGGGATCGGCCTTCTCGGTGAAGTTGGGGTGGACGGCGTGGCCATTGTCGGCGCTGAGGAGCATACTGCCGGTCAGAGCCTGCCGCACCTGCTGGTCGTCCAGCTTCAGGACATGGGCAATGCGGGAGAGCACATCGGGCAGGAAGGAGCTGAGGGCTCCCTGCCGGGTGCCGCTGCCCACCTCCTCGTTGTCAAAAAGACAGTAGACCTGACCCAGCTTGTCCTGAGGGGCGGCGGTGAGCAGGCCCTCCAGGGTGGCGTAGGCGCAGCCCAGATCGTCAATGCGGGGGGCCTGGAACAGTTCCCCGGCGGGGCCCAGCACCACTGGCTGCTGTCGGGGGCAGAGGGTGAGATCGTTAGAGAGAATGTCCTCGGGATTCACGTTCAGCTCCTGGGCCACCAGCTGGGTGAGGGAGGGGCTGCCCGCCAGGCCGTACAGGGGCTGCATATCCTTCTGGGCGTTGTAGTCATGGCCCCGGTTCACATCCCGCTGCTGATGGATGGCCAGGCTGGGGATGGTGAGCAGGTCCCGGTCCAGGTAGACCAGACGGCTCTCCACGCCCTGGGCGGTTTTGACAATGGCTCGGCCTGCCACAGTGAGGGGCCGGTCCAGCCAGGAGGCGCAGTTCATGCCGCCGTAGCCCTCAGCAGACAGGCGGAGGTAGCGCTTGTCCCCCTCCAGCACGTCGCCCTTAATATAAAAGGTGGGGGAGTCGCTGTGGGCGGCAGTCATCCGCCAGCCGGTGAGAGCGGTTTTAGGCAGCCGGAAGGCGATGAGGCTGCTCTGGTTGCGGGTGGTGTAATAGCCTTTGCCCCACTCCAGGGTCCAGGACGCGCACTCCTCCAGGCGAGTGAAGCCGGCCTCCTCCAGCAGGGCGGCGGCGCTGCCCACGGCGTGGTAGGGGCTGGGGCTGCGGGAAATAAAATTCATCAGTTGATGCAGGGTATCCATATTTGGTAACCTCCTGGGTGAAAGATCCAAAGATATGATAAAAAGCCGCGAACGTGGCAACGTCCGCGGCAGCGTGGTGCGGGCATGGGGACTCGAACCCCAACGCCGTGAAGCACGAGAACCTAAATCTCGCATGTCTACCAATTCCATCATGCCCGCCTGTTGTGTCCACTAGTTTAGCATCCGCGAGGGAAAATGTCAATTCCGACAGGGGGTTGCGGCAGGGACAGGAAGGCATTATAATGAAATGGCATATGCAGCCCAAAGGAGGAACCATACCATGGAAATTGCACCCCGGATTGCTGCCATACAGGATATTTCGGGCTTTGGCCGCTGCTCATTGACGGTGGTGCTGCCGGTGCTATCCGCTATGGGCAGCCAGTGCTGCCCCCTGCTTACCGCCAGCCTCTCTGCCCATACCGCTTTCCCGCCCAGCGATAAAGCCACCTTTCTGGACCTGACCGGCCAGATGGAGGGGACCACGGCCCATTGGGCCGAGCTGGGCGTGACCTTTGACGCCATCTACAGTGGTTTCCTGGGCTCAGCGGACCAGATCCGGATCATTGAGAGATTCTATCAGCAGTTCCGGGGAGAACACACCCGGGTGCTGGTGGACCCGGTGATGGGAGACCACGGCAAGCCTTACCGCACCTGTACCCCAGACCTGTGCGCTAAAATGCGTCAGCTGGCTGACCAGGCCGACTGCATCACCCCCAACTGGACCGAGGCCGCCCTGCTGCTGGACGAGGACTACGCCAACCGTCCCACGGAGGAGACGGGCATCCGGAACTGGTTGGAGCGGCTGAGTCTGGACGGCAAACGTTCGGTGGTGCTCACCGGTGTGAGCCTGACGGAGGGACAGATTGGTGCGGGCTATTTTGACCGCATCACCGGCACCACCGGCTTTGCCATGGCCCACCAGGAGCCCGCCCATTTCCCCGGCACCGGTGACCTCTTTGCCAGCGTGCTGCTGGGGGCGCTGATGCGGGGAGACGAGCTGCCCGGATCGGTGCGGCAGGCGGTGGACTTTGTCCAGCGCTGCGTGGCTTGCACCCTGGAGATAGGTACCCAGCCTTTGGAAGGGGTCCAGTTTGAGCCCTTGCTGAAGGAACTGGTGTAAACGCCGCCTAACATCAGAGAGACAAAGATAAAAAAGGGACGCTGCTGATGCAGCGTCCCTTTTTTGGATTCAAGTAACTTACTTGTGGTCCACGGAATACATATGAGCGATGAGGTCCAGGACCTTGTTGGAGTAACCGATCTCGTTGTCGTACCAGGACACGACCTTCACGAAGGTGTCGGTCAGAGCGATACCGGCGCCGGCGTCGAAGATGGAGGTACGGGTGTCGCCCAGGAAGTCGGAGGAAACAACGGCGTCCTCAGTGTAGCCCAGGATACCCTTCAGCTCGCCCTCGGAAGCGGCCTTCATGGCGGCGCAGATCTCGTCGTACTTGGCGGGCTTGGCCAGGTTGACAGTCAGGTCAACCACGGACACGTCCAGGGTGGGAACACGCATGGACATACCGGTCAGCTTGCCGTTCAGCTCGGGGATAACCTTGCCCACGGCCTTGGCGGCGCCGGTGGAGGAGGGGATGATGTTGCCGGCAGCAGCGCGGCCACCACGCCAGTCCTTCTTGGAGGGGCCGTCGACGGTCTTCTGGGTAGCGGTGGTGGAGTGAACGGTGGTCATCAGGCCATCGGTGATGCCCCAGTTGTCATGCAGCACCTTGGCGATAGGAGCCAGGCAGTTGGTGGTGCAGGAAGCGTTGGACACGAACTTCATGTCGGAAGTGTAGGTGTTGTGGTTGACGCCCATCACGAACATGGGGGTGGAGTCCTTGGAAGGAGCGGACATAACGACCTTCTTGGCACCGGCGTCGATGTGAGCCTGGGCCTTCTCCTGGGTCAGGAACACGCCGGTGGACTCCACGACGTACTCAGCACCCACCTCGCCCCAGGGAATGTCCTTGGGGTCCATGCAGGCAAAGAACTTCACGGTCTTGCCGTTGACAATGATGGCGTCATCGGTGTACTCGATGGTGCCGTCGAACTGACCGTGCATGGTATCGTAACGGAGCATATAAGCCATGTAGTCGGGGGTCATGAAGGGATCGTTGATACCCACGAACTCGATGTCAGAGCGGTTGATGCCGGCGCGGAACACCAGACGGCCGATACGGCCAAAACCGTTAATACCCACTTTAATGCTCATAGTGAATCTCTCCTTTGTTCTAAATAGCCTCTTAATACATCTTTCTTTGGCGCGACTACATTATAGACTAATCTGCCGGGAATGAAAAGAGGAAAAATGCAAAACTTACTGGGGAAACTGTATAAATTTATATGGCGGTTATCGGTAAACGTGGCGGTTTCGATGTAATACGACCGTATTCCTTGAGATTCGACAAAATATTTGCTATACTGACTTTGACTTTACCGTGTTTTGGGAGCTGAGAGGAGGAGGGAGGCCCATGGAGCCTGTTTCCGAGGATCTGGGGCTGCTGCTGGTGGAGCAGTTCCGGGAGCAGATGAACAATCTGGCGGCGGCGGTGCAGCTGCTGACGCCGGTGGTACAGGAGAAGGGAGGGCGCCAATGTGAGCCCTACCTGGCCATCCTCCACCAGAGTATGTACCGCATGATGCGGATGCTGGGCAATCTGGAATATCTCCAGCTGCCGGAGGACGAATTGACAGTGACCCGGACCAGTCTGGACCTTGCCGGGCTGTGCCGCGGCCTTGGAGAGCAGGTGGCCTCCCTGGCGGGACAGGCGGGCCTGGAGTTCTCTTATGAGGAGGAGCGGGGCAGCCTCATCACCACCGGGGACGGCCCCCAGCTGCGGCGGATGCTGCTGGGCCTCATTTCCAATGCCTTTCGGGCGGCCGGAAAAGGGGGGCATACCGGACTGCGCCTGGCGGTGCGCCAGGACCGGGCGGTGCTTACCGTATGGGACGACGGCCCCGGTTTGCTGCCGCCGGAGGAGGAGAAAGAGCAGGAGCTGCTCCACCGGCCCGACGGCCTGGGCCTTGGCCTGCGGGTGGCCCGGCGGATCGCCGCCCTCCACGGCGGGGCTATCGTATTTGAGCAGCGGGAGGACCGGGGGTCCCGGGCGGTGGTCTCTCTGCCCATCCGGCCGCCGGAGGGGGGCGCGGTGCTGCGTACCCCGCGGACAGACTGGGATCGGTCGGGTGGTTTCTCCGATCTGATGGTGGAGCTGTCCGCCGTATTGCCCTACGAGGCTTTTTTACCCGCTGACCTGGAGTAAGATACAAATGAAAAAAGAGCGCGGCGCTTGGCGCAGCGCTCTTTTTCTATTCCAAGGAAAGCGGTATGGAACTTGACGTTACCGGTCTTCCGTGGGATAATAATAAGAATCTTGTTTTTTGGTTTGGAGTGAGCGTATATGACGGATTTTCTGATCCGGCATTTTGTACGAGATTATCAGCAGGTACAGGACCCGGCGGTGCGGGAGCGCTACGGTGTACTGTCCGGCGGAGTGGGTATTTTTCTCAACCTGCTGTTGTCGCTGGGCAAGTTTTTTGCCGGCGTGGTCACCGGCTCCATCGCTGTCACTGCCGACGCCTTCAACAACCTGTCCGACGCAGGTTCCTCAGTGGTGACCCTGGTGGGCTTCAAGCTGGCAGGGCAGAAGGCTGATGACGGCCACCCCTTTGGCCACGGCCGCATTGAGTATCTGGCGGGACTGCTGGTGTCCCTGCTGATATTAATGGTAGGTGTGGAGCTGGGCAAGACCTCCATTGAGAAGATCATCCAGCCGGAGGAAGTGGCCTTTTCCATCCTGTCGGTGGGTATTCTGGTTTGCTCTATCCTGATCAAGCTGTGGATGAGTCTTTTCAACCGGAAGCTGGGCAAGCGCATCCACTCGGCGGCCATGCAGGCCACTGCCACCGACTCCCTGTCCGATGTGGTGGCCACCTCCGCCGTGCTGGCGGGCACCCTGATTGGCCACTTTGCCCATGTGAGCATCGACGGCTGGATCGGCGTGGTGGTGGCAGTCTTTATCCTGCGGGCCGGCTGGGGCGCCGCCAAGGATACCCTGAATCCCCTGCTGGGCACCGCCCCCGACCCGGAGCTGGTGAAGGCCATCCAGCAGCTGGTTCTGTCCCACGAGCAGGTGGTGGGGATGCACGATCTGGTGATCCATGACTACGGACCGGGCCGTCGGATGTGCTCCTTCCACGCCGAGGTGCCGGAGGGAGACGACATCATGGAGGCCCACGATGCCATCGATCACATCGAGCGGGAGATCCAGGAGAAATTCGGAATTGAGACCACCGCCCACATGGACCCCATTGCTACCGGAGACAGTGAGGTGGTCCGTCTGCGGGAGCAGGTGAGCGAGCTGGTCCGGGAGATCGACCCAGATATGAGCATCCACGACTTCCGCCTGACCCGTGGTCCCCGACACTCCAATCTGATCTTTGATGTGGTGGTCCCCCACCGCTGCCGTCTCAGCGATGAGGAGATTCGCAGACGCATTACCGAGGCGGCAGAGCAGGTGGTGCCCGGCTGCTATGTGGTGCTCCAGCTGGATCGGTCCTATGTGGGGGCAAGATAAGGCGATTTACAAATTGTTCACCCCACAGGGCAGGTGAGCGTGTATAATAATGATAAGTGCGATACAGACGCCCAGGTATAAACGGACGTACCGGAAGAATACCATTTGATTAGTCTGAAAAGGACGGTGTACTATGGCCAAGAAAGTCCTCATCGTGGAAGACGACTCCAACATTGCTGAACTGCTCCATCTCTATCTGGAGAAGGAGGGGTTCGAAACAGCGGTAGCCGGCGACGGCGGCAAGGGTGTGGAACTGTTCCGCTCCTTCCGGCCTGACCTGGTTCTGCTGGACATTATGCTGCCCGTTATGGACGGCTGGTCGGTGCTGAAAAAGATCCGGGAGAATGACAAGACCCCCGTGATCATGCTCACCGCCAAGGGCGAGACCCAGGACAAGGTGGCGGGCCTGGAGGGGGGCGCCGACGATTACATTGTCAAGCCCTTTGAGATGAAGGAAGTGCTGGCCCGCATCCACGCGGTGATGCGCCGGTTCGGCGGTGACGAAAACGGAGGGGGAGAGAAGAAACTCTCCTTTGACAAACTGGTCATCAACCTGGATTCCTATGAGCTGCTGGTGGACGGCAAGCGGGTGGACACGCCCCCCAAGGAGCTGGAGCTTTTGTACCATCTGGCTGCCTCCCCCAACCGGGTGTTTACCCGCAACCAGCTGCTGGATGAGGTGTGGGGCTTCGATTACTTCGGAGACTCCCGTACCGTGGACGTACACATCAAGCGCCTGCGGGAGAAGCTGGAGGGCGTCAGCAGCCAGTGGAGCCTCAAGACCGTGTGGGGCGTAGGATATAAATTCGAGGTTGTGACGGCCTCATGAGAAGCCTGTATAAGCGGCAGTTTATCCTGACAGCCGGTATGATCCTGGTGTCCTTTGCTTTGTTGGGTGTGGCGTTCTTTACTCTGTCCTATCAGTACACCATCCGTCAGACCAAAGAATCCATGGAGCGCAACGCCGATTATGTGGCCAACTTCACGTCCAAGTCCCGGGCTCTGGGGCTGGGTGTGGAGGATGACGTCTACATTACCATGATCGCCACCATCGCCCAGATCTCCGACGCCGTGGTACTCATCACGGAGGCGGATGGCGAGATGGTGGTATCCACCGACGGCGTAACGGTTCAGGGCTACAACACCCTGGGCGGACGCTATCTGCCCCGCACCGTAGTGGAGCAGGTGACCCAGTCTGGGGGATATACCGGTATGAGCACCCTGGGCGGGTTCTTCTCTGAAAAGCGCTATGTGGCCGGTACGCCCATTGTGGTGGAGACACTGGACCGCAGCAGCGGCCAGGTGGTCAAGACCATGGTGGGTGTGGCCTATGTGGCGGCGGAGGCCTCCAGCCTCACCGAACTGTGGCGGGCCTTTACCACCATCTTCTTCTTTACCGCGGTGGTGGTGCTGTGCATTGCCTTCCTGACCAGCTCTGTGACCTCTCTCAAGCAGACCAAACCGTTGAAGGAGATCGCCGAGATCGCCAGAAAGTTTGGCCACGGCGAGTATGAGCTGCGGGTCAAGGGCTATGAGGACCGGCGGGACGAGGTGGGAGAGCTGGCCGAGGCCTTTAATGCCATGGCCGACTCCATCTCCAAGAGTGAGGAGCGGCGGTCCGAGTTTGTGGCCAACATCTCCCATGAGTTAAAGACTCCCATGACTACCATCGCCGGCTTTTCCGACGGCATTCTGGATGGCACCATCCCGCCGGAGCGGGAGCGGGCTGCCCTCCAGACCATCTCCTCCGAGACCCGGCGCCTGTCCCGGCTGGTGCGGCGGATGCTGGACCTGTCCCGGCTCCAGTCGGCGGAAAATGTCACTGCCCAGGAGCAGTTTGACGTCTCCGAGATCATGCTGCGGGTGCTGGTGAGCCTGGAGACCAAGATCAATGCCCGGCATCTGGATGTGGACACCCAGCTGCCCGACGGGGCGGTGATGGTGTGGGGCGATCCGGACGCCATCACTCAGGTGTGCTATAACCTGCTGGATAACGCCATCAAGTTCTCCAATGAAGGGAGCACCATGGGCATCTCCATCACCACCAAAGGCGGAAAGGCCCATGTGGCGGTACGCAACACCGGGCAGACCATCCCGCCGGATGAGTTGGCCATGATTTTCGACCGGTTCCACAAGAGTGACAAATCCCGCAGTGTGGACCGGGAAGGCGTGGGCCTGGGCTTGTATATCGTCAAGACCATTCTGAACAACCACAAGGAAAATATTACAGTGACCAGCCAGGACGGTGTGACCGAGTTCAACTTTACGTTGACCCTGGCATAAGGACAGGAGGGAGCCATGCACGGCTACTATTACGACCAGAACCGGGTCTATCCGCCGGAGGACCAGGGCCGCCGGCGGCGTCCGGGCCGGAGAGGGCCGGGGAAGGCTGTGGTGCTCTTCTGCTGCGTCCTGGCTCTGCTGATGGTCGCGGCGGTAGTGCTGCGCTGGGTGGGTGATTCCCTGTCCCCCCGGGAGGATTTATTCCACTCTGGTGATAAATCCCCCGAAAACACCCCCTATGACTGGGGCGATACCTGGGATTGGGAGGACGAGGAGGCCGGAGAGACCACCGTGGAGCGGGCCCCCTTGGGGGACGATGTGACCCTGACGTTGACGCCCCAGCCTCAGACGCAGGCCCATACGCTCCAGACCATCTACCAGGAAAACATCCAGTCCATCGTGTCCATCTGGGGCGACGCGGGGACGTCCTACTCCTTCGGCACCGGTGTGGTGCTGTCTGCCGACGGCTACATTATTACCAATACCCACGTCATCGAGGGCTGCAGTTCCGTGGAGGTGGTTCTCCAGGACGACAGCAGCTATGAGGCTCTGCTGGTGGGGATGGATGTGCCCACCGATCTGGCCGTGCTCAAGATCGACGCGCAGAACCTGCATCCTGCTGTGTTCGGCAATTCCGACGAGCTGCAGGTGGGGGATACGGTGGTTGCCATCGGCAATCCCCTGGGCCAGGAGCTGCGGGGCACCATGACCGACGGCATCATCTCCGCCATCAACCGGGATGTGGATGTGGACGGGTACAGTATGGTGCTCATCCAGACCACCGCCGCCCTCAACTCGGGCAATTCGGGAGGCGCCCTCATCAATGAATACGGCCAGGTGGTGGGGATCACCAATATGAAGATGTCCGCCTATGACGATACGGTGGAGGGTCTGGGCTTTGCCATCCCCACCACTACCGTCAAGACGGTGGTGGACGATCTCATCCACCAGGGCTACGTCAGCGGGGAGCCTTCCATCGGTATCACCTGCTACACAGTTACCGAAGAGATGGCGGAGGAATATGACCTGCCGCTGGGGGTCTATGTGAAAAGTGTACAGCAGGACTCCGACGCCAAAAAGCAGGGTGTTTTTCCCGGCGACGTGATCGTGGAGGCCAATGGACAGAGCATCACCACCATTGAGGAGCTGCTGGCATTGAAGGAAGGCATGGAAGCGGGCGATGTGATCCACTTCCGCCTGTGGCGGAGCGGCGGATACCTGGAGCGGGATGTGACCCTGATGGAACAGTATGTTCCCTGAACAAAGACAGAAGAAACGGGCGTCTCCGTTAGGAGACGCCCAATATTACACAGAAGAATGGATTGAATGGTGACGTGGATCGCACTTGTCCTTCCTGTGAGCTGTGAATACAATATACTATAAATTACCAAAAATGTCAAATAAAAGATTTGACGAAAGGGGTCGGAAAGAAGATGATGATTGTCAACGGGGTGGTCCACCCCATGGATGGGCCGGTGATCCAGCGGGGTTATGTGGCCTTTGAGGATGGAAAGATCACGGCGGTGGGACCCATGGAGGAGCTGACCGCCGTCGCAGAGGGGGCGATGGATGCCCGGGGAGGGCACATCCTGCCCGGCTTTATTGACGCCCACTGCCACCTGGGCCTGTTTGGAGACTCCCTGGGGTTTGAAGCGGACGACGGCAACGAGTCCACCGACCCCTGCACCCCCCAACTGCGGGCCATCGACGGGGTGAATCCTCTGGACCGGTGCTTTCAGGAGGCACGGGAGGGGGGCGTCACCACGGTGCTCACCGGCCCCGGTTCCGCCAACCCCATCGCTGGGCAGTTCCTGGCTCTGAAAACCGACGGCCGTTGGGTGGATGAGATGGTGGTTAAAGCCCCGGCGGCTATGAAATTTGCTCTGGGGGAGAACCCGAAGTCGGTATACAACGACCGGAAGGAGACCCCGGTGACCCGCATGGCCACAGCCGCCCTGATTCGGGAGGAGCTGTCCAAGGCCATGGAATATCAGGACAAGCAGGACAAGGCCTCGGAGGACCCGGATACCGATATGCCTGACTATGACGCCAAGCTGGAGGCTCTGCTGCCGGTGCTGAAGGGGGAGGTGCCCGCCCACTTCCACGCCCACCGTGCGGATGATATCGCCACGGCGGTACGGCTCAGCCGGGAGTTCGGCCTGAAGTACGTCATTGTCCACGGTACCGAGGGCTACAAGATCTCCGACCTGCTGGCCGCTGAGGGGGCTGCGGTGATTACCGGCCCCTGCCTCACCGACCGCTCCAAGCCGGAGCTGTTGGGCCAGACCCTGGCCAACCCGGCCCTGCTGGCCGAAGCTGGGGTACGGGTGGCCATCTGTACCGACCACCCGGAGACCCCCATCCAGTACCTGCCCCTGTGCGCCGCCATGGCGGTGCGAGGTGGCATGGAGGAGGAGGAGGCTCTGGCGGCCATCACACGCAATCCGGCTGAGATCGCCGGCATCGGCCATCGGGTGGGTACCCTGACCCCCGGCAAGGACGCCGATATCGTGGTCACCCAGGGCCATCCCTTTGACTGGAACGGTAAGGTCCAGGCCGTGTTCCTGGAGGGAAAACAGGTTAAATAAGCAGCAAAAAGGCGCGCCGTAAGGCGCGCCTTTTTTGGCGGTAATGGTTAGGGCTCCAGCTTGTCCACCCGGCGCTGGTGGCGGCCACCCTCAAACTCAGTGTTGAGGAAGGCATCCAGGATCTTGTCGGCCATGTTGTTGCCGATAAGACCGCCGCCCATGGCCAGCATATTGGCATTGTTGTGCCGGCGGGTCATCTCGGCGGACAGAGGCTCGCTGCACAGGGCGCAGCGAATGCCATTCACCTTGTTGGCGGCGATGGAGATGCCGATACCGGTGGTGCAGATGACGATGCCCCGGTCACATTCGCCGGAGGCCACCGCCTCAGCCGCCGCCCGGCCGAAGTCGGGATAGTCGCAGCTGTCGGACGTGTAGCAGCCGTAATCCTTGTAGGCCAGCTGGTGCTGGTCCAGATAGTCCATGACGTGGCGCTTGAGGGCCAGTCCTCCGTGGTCAGAACCCAGTGCGATCATAATAACATCCTCCTTACAGTGTGTGGAACACAGGTTTGCGCTTCTCGTAGGTGGCCAGATAGCGGAAGCCCGCCTCCGCCAGCAGCTGGCAGGCCTGCTCACAGCCCTTGCCCACCCCGTCAGTGGTGTGTGCGTCAGAGCCGATGGTAACAATCTCGCCGCCGCAGGCCTTGAACTGCTTGAGTACCGGCAGCCACTCCTTCAGAGTGCGGCCCCGCCAGGTGTTGATCTCAATGCCCCGGCCACGCTCCGCCGCCGCACGGAAGATACCGTCCAGCACATCGTGGTAGCGGTCCAGGGAGATGGGGTGATCCATGTAGCGCAGGGGGTAGATGATGTGGCTGAGCACGTCGTAGAAATCGGTGACTGCCAGCTTTGCCATGGAAGAGAAGTAGTCATCCAGGGCGGCGTAGCAGGCAGCGGGATCGGGGTAGTCCACATAGTAGAAATCGGTGCCACCCTTTTCAGGGCAGAGATTATGGATGGAACCCAGTACGAAATCCAACTCGGGACGGTCCAGGATGGCGCGGCTGACTTCCGGATTCAAGTGGGCCATGCCGAACTCCAGGCCCAGGCGGATGGTCAGCTTGCCGGCGTAACGGGGAGCCACGGCGGCGTATTGCTCCAAGGCGGGGGGCCAGTCGTAGTGGTCTACCGGCTCTCCGTAGAGCTCCAGCAGGTCGCAGTGATCAGTGATACACAGCTCATTCAGTCCCGCAGCCACAGCGGCATCGGCCATATCGGCCAGGGGAACGCTGCCGTCGGGGGAAAGCTTGGTGTGGGTGTGATAGTCGGTCAGGTACATAATTGAATTGCCTCCAGAGCAGCAATGTGAAAATCCATGTTTGGGGGAATTCATTTCTCCCAAACATACCACGACCCGCGCCACAGGGCGCGAAACCGGGGGTATCAAATCCGCTGTGCCGCTTGCGGCGCGGCGGATTTGTATCCAGGGGGTATGGGATACCCCCTGGACTGGCATTTAGAAGGGCCAGGCGGGGAACCACTTCAGAATGCAGGTTCCATACCAGCTGGGATAGGTAATGCCCACCAGCGCTGGGTAAAACAGCGCATACAGCGCCGCTGCGCCGCCGGTGACAGCATACATGGCCGGTTTCCAACGGACCATCTCTTCCTTCTTGGACAGGGTGTAGAACACATAGCACAGAGCCAGGATGAGGAAGAGCACCGAGGGGAAGTAGTGGTAGGCGAAGGTGATACGGCCAATGAAGAACCAGGGCACCAGCTGGGCCAGATAGCCGATGAGAATAAACAATGCAATGGGAGAGGATTGCCGGAAGGTGCGGCTGACAAACCAGCCCAGGAGCAGATAGAGGGCCAGCAGGGCCACAATGAGCACCAGGCAGAGCAGTCGGGTCTGGGTATCGGTCTCCGGGTCAAAAACGCCGGTGACCCAGGCAGCGGAGGCTGCTCCGCCCAGCCCAGAGAGACCAAAGAAGGTCAGCTTGGCCCACAGGGGGCGGAAAGCCTGGGCGGCGCACACCAGTATGGACACCAGGCCGCCCCAACAGACCACAGGATTGAGGAAGGCGGCAAAGCGGGTAGTGACTCCGGCCACGGAGTTGTCCATGTAGTACAGGATGGGCCGGGCATTGACCAGCCACTCGTACCACCGGGAGGAGTAGGGGTGGGAGGAGGTGACGCCGTTGTGGTAGGAGAGCATATATTTCTGGTTCTCCCACATCTCGCTGAGCAGGTTCCCCAGGGACAGGTCCCCGGAGGCCGCGGCGTAGGGCAGGTAGGACAGAACATAGATGATGGCGGGAATGACCGCAAAGACCAGCACCGAGAAGGCCAGGATCTTCACCGTCCAGCCTGTCCGCTCCTGGCGGGATTCTTCCGGCCATCGGCGCAGCTTGACCACCAGACCGATAAAGTAGAGGGCCACCAGTCCGGTGCAGCCGTAGATCACCGTCCACTTGGAGGCAGCACCGATGCCCCAGAACAGCCCCGACAGGAAGAGGGGCAGGGCGCACTGCTTGAAGGAGGCACCGTCAGGCTGGGTCAGGTACCGGTACAGGAAGTAGTACATCAGCAGGATGAAGAAAAAAGCGTAGGTATCGATGGTGGCCAGCCTGGTCTGAGTCAGGTGCATGAAGTCCACTGCCAGCAAAATGGTGCCGCAGGTGGCAATGGAGGTACGGCCAAAGAGGTTTTTCAAAAACAGATAGAGCAGAGGGATCATGGCGACCCCGAAGAGGGTACCCATGAACCGCCAGCCGAAGGGGGTCATGCCGAACAGGGCGATGCCCACGCTCATAATAAGCTTGCCCAGGGGTGGGTGGGAAATCTCATAGGGTTCCACACCCCGCAGATGCTCATAGGCGGTGCGGGGGTGGTAGATCTCATCAAAATAGGCGGAGTTCTCAAAGGAGATGGACTCCGGCACCGTGTCCGCCTCGTCAAAGAGGGGGTTGGTGCTGTCGCTGAGCCAGATGCGGTTGCCGTTTTCATCGAAGAGGGCCAGCTCGTCCAGTTCCAGCAGGCCCTTGTTGGCTTGGCCGGTAATCCGGATATAGCGGATATACTGGGGGTTGTCAAAGGTGATTTCGTTCCACTTGAACAGCTGGTTGTAGTTCTGGGTCATGGCATAGCTGGCGCCGTAGCCGGTGCCGTCAGCCCAGTAGTACCCGGTGATCTCGTCAGGATCGTCGGCATTGTCCTTCCGCTGCCACAGGGACAGCCAGTTTACCCCGTCGGAGGAGATCTCCACCTGATATTTGCCGGTGCCCAGGCCGCAGAAATACCACAGCTTGGAGGCCAGGTATTCCTCCGAAAATGCGAAGGTGGCGGATTTTTCATCGCCGAAGTCCCAGGGGTTTTGAGGGGCGGTGGTGGAGCCCAGGTTAAAGAAGGCGGTGACGGCATAGGCAATGGTGATCAGTACCATGGGGATGGCGTCCTTTTTCACCAGGGGATGCCGCCGTCCGGCAAAGGTAAAGGGCCTCTTTTCCGGCAGAGGGGCCAGCTGCTGGGCCAGAGGGGCCCGCATGGTCTGGGCGTACCACAGAAAGAAACCCAGCAGCGCCGCGATGGTCAGAATGGGAAAGAGATATACAAGGTATTGAACGGGTCCCATAGGAGCACCTCACAGACAAAATAAGAGGACGAGTATGCTATACTCGTCCTCCTATTTTATTTCTTCTTCTTGCGTTTGTCAAAGAAAGATTTCACGCCGTCCGCCGGACTGGGTGGAATCTCGCCCATGGCTTCGCCATAGGCACGCAACGCCTCCTTCTGTTCACGGGTCAGGTTGGTGGGAACCTGCACACTGACAGTGACGTACTGATCGCCCCGGCCCCGTCCGTTGACCGAGGGAATGCCCTTGCCCCGCAGGCGGAAGGTGGTGCCCGGCTGGGTCCCGGCGGGCAGGTTCCACTTCACCTTGCCGTCGATGGTTGGAATTTCCAGCTCGGCGCCCAGGGTGGCCTGCAGGAAGGTCACCGGGTGCTCCAGGAACACCGAGGTGCCGTCCCGCTTGAAGAACTCGTGGGGACGGACGGTGACGCTGATGAGCAGGTCGCCGGCGGGACCGCCGTTGCGGCCCGCACCGCCCTGGCCCCGGAGGGAGACGGCCTGACCGTTGTCGATACCGGCAGGGATGCTGACGGTGATCTTGCGCTGCTTGCGCACATTGCCGGTGCCGCCGCAGTCCTTACAGGGCTGGTGGATGATCTTGCCCTTGCCGCCGCACTTGGGGCAGGTGGTGGTGGTGGCGAAGGTAAAGGCGCCGCCGCCCCGCTGGATGCGGATGGTGCCGCTGCCGTGGCAGTCGGGGCAGACCTCCGCCGTGGTGCCGGGGGCGCAGCCGGTCCCCTTACAGGTGTCGCAGCTCTCGGTGCGGTTGAGGGTGATCTCCTTCTCGCAGCCGAAGGCGGCCTCCTCAAAGCTGATGGTGACCGAGGCCCGCAGGGTCTCGCCCTTCATGGGCCCGTTGTTCCGGCGGCTGGAACTGCCTCCGCCGAAGCCGCCGCCGAAGAAGGAGCCGAAAATATCGCCCAGGTCGATATCGCCCATATCGAAGCCGCCGAAGCCGCCGCCGTTGAAGCCGCCGGCCCCAAAGTTGGGGTCTACGCCGGCGTGGCCGAACTGGTCGTACTTGGCCCGCTTCTCCTTGTCGGAGAGGACCTCATAGGCCTCGTTGACCTCCTTGAACTTGGCCTCGGCGTCCTTGTCGCCGGGGTTCAGGTCGGGGTGGTATTTCTTGGCCAGCTTCCGGTAGGCCTTTTTCAGCTCGTCGTCGCTGGCGGTCTTGGCGACGCCCAGGACTTCATAATAATCTCGTTTCTGTTCAGGCATTGGTGTTCACCTCTGTTTCAAAGTGGAGCGGGGAGAGTGAAGCGTGGGAAAACAGCCCTCCACGATCCACCGTATGGAAGAAAACGCAACGGAGCGCAGGCGGGGGACAAGCCCCCGCCCGCGGCATTTCGCTGTGTGATTACTTGTTGTTGTCGTCGTCCACGACCTGATAGTCGGCGTCCACCACGTTGGGGTCGGTGTTGGCGCCGCCGGCCTGGCCGCCGAAGTTGGCGCCGCCCATGTCGGGGCCGGCCTGACCGCCCTGGGGATTGGCCTGCTGATACATCTTCTCAGCGATGGGGTAGAAGGCCTTGGAAGCTTCCTCGGTGGCAGCCTTGATGGCCTCGATGTCGGTGCCCTTCATGGCGTCCTTCAGCTTGTTCAGGGCGGCCTCCACAGTGGCCTTGTCGTTGGCGTCGATCTTGTCCTTGGCGTCCTCCAGAGCCTTCTCGGTCTGGTAGATCACCTGGTCGGCCTGGTTGCGGACATCCACCTCTTCCTTGCGCTTGGCGTCCTCGGCGGCAAACTGCTCGGCCTCCTTGACGGCCTTGTCGATGTCCTCCTTGGACATATTGGTGGAGGAGGTGATGGTGATGTGCTGCTCCTTGCCGGTGCCCAGATCCTTGGCGGACACATTCACGATGCCGTTGGCGTCGATGTCGAAGGTAACCTCGATCTGAGGCACGCCGCGGCGGGCGGGAGCAATGCCGTCCAGGTTGAAGCGGCCCAGGGTCTTGTTGTACTGAGCCATCTCACGCTCGCCCTGCAGCACGTGGACCTCAACGGAGGTCTGGTTGTCAGCGGCGGTGGTGAACACCTGGCTCTTCTTGGCGGGGATGGTGGTGTTGCGCTCGATGAGCTTGGTCATAACGCCGCCCATGGTCTCGATGCCCAGGGACAGAGGAGTCACGTCCAGCAGCAGCAGGCCCTTCACGTCGCCCACCAGAACGCCGCCCTGGAGAGCAGCGCCGATGGCCACGCACTCGTCGGGGTTAATGCCCTTGAAGCCTTCCTTGCCGGTCAGCTTCTTGACCATGTCCTGCACGGCGGGGATACGGCTGGAGCCGCCCACCAGCAGCACCTTGGAGATGTCGCCGGAACTCAGGCCGGCGTCGCTCATGGCCTGACGGACGGGGCCGGCAGTGGCCTCAACCAGGTGAGCGGTCAGCTGATCAAACTTGGCCCGGGTCAGAGTCAGATCCAGGTGCTTGGGGCCGGTGGCGTCAGCGGTGATATAGGGCAGGTTGATGTTGGTGGAGGTGACGCCGGACAGCTCGATCTTGGCCTTCTCGGCAGCCTCCTTCAGGCGCTGCATGGCGACCTTGTCGCCGGTCAGGTCGATACCGGAGTCCTTCTTGAACTCAGCGGCCATCCAGTCCATGACGGCCTTATCGAAGTCATCGCCGCCCAGGCGGTTGTTACCGGCGGTAGCCAGCACCTCGATGACGCCGTCGCCGACCTCCAGCACGGACACATCGAAGGTACCGCCGCCCAGGTCGTAGACCATGATCTTCTGATCGGTCTCCTTATCCACGCCGTAGGCCAGAGCCGCGGCGGTGGGCTCGTTGATGATACGCTTCACGTCCAGACCGGCGATGCGGCCGGCGTCCTTGGTGGCCTGACGCTGAGCGTCGGTGAAGTAAGCGGGAACGGTGATGACGGCCTCGGTCACAGGCTGGCCCAGATAGGCCTCGGCGTCCGCCTTCAGCTTCTGCAGGATCATGGCGGAGATCTCCTGGGGAGTGTAGGCCTTGCCGTCGATGTTCACCTTGTAGTTGGAGCCCATCTCACGCTTGATGGAAGAGATGGTGCGGTCGGGGTTGGTGATGGCCTGGCGCTTGGCCACCTGGCCCACCATACGCTCGCCGTCCTTGGAGAAGGCCACCACAGAGGGGGTGGTGCGGTTGCCTTCCGCGTTGGCGATGACGACGGCCTCGCCGCCCTCCATAACAGCAACACAAGAGTTGGTCGTACCGAGGTCGATACCGATAATCTTAGACATAATCAATTCCTCCAATATATCGTAAATTGTTTTTCAACTTGGGAATGTCAGCGCACATTGTGTGCCTGAACGGTCAGTTGGCAACCTTGACCATGGCAAAGCGGATCACCTTGTCTCCGCTGCGGAAGCCGGACTGGAATACCTCGACAATGGTGTTCTCGCCGGCGTTCTCATCCTCCACGTGCATCACTGCATTGTGGAGGTTGGGGTCAAAGGTCTGACCCAGGGCGGGGATCTCTTCGATGCCCAGCTTGGAGAGGACCTCCTTCAGCTGGGTCATGGTCATCTCCACGCCCTTCTTATAGGCCTCATCGGCGGTCTCCTGCTTGAGGGCCCGCTCCAGGTTATCGTACACCGGCAGGAAGGCGGCGGCGGTCTCCGCCTTGGAATCGGCCCAGGCCGATTCCTTTTCCTTCTGACTGCGGCGGCGGTAGTTGTCATACTCGGCGGCCAGGCGGAGGAACTTGTCCTCCTGGTCGGTGAGGTTCTGCTTCAGGGCCTCCAGCTCCTCCAGCAGGGGATTGGGGGCTTCCTCCGCAGCCTCGGGGGCGGCGGTGGGAGTGGTCTGCTCCTCAGGGGTGACCTCTTCGGGCTGTTTCTCTTTCTTACTCATGGGATGCACTCATCTCCTATTTATGATCGTCGCTGCCGCCCGGCAGCTCGCCGTGTCCGAACAGCCGGGATAAACCCTCGGCCAGATAGGAAAGGCGGGCGGTGATTTTGGCGTAATCCATACGGGTGGGACCAACCACGCCGATGACGCCCCGCATCCCTTCGCCGATATCGTAGCTGGCCACCACTACGCTGGTGTCCTTCAGTGCGTCGGCCACATTTTCCGGGCCGATGAGGATCTTCATGGCGGCGTCCTTGGGGACGGGGAAACGGGCGGGATCGGCGTCCTCGGAGAGGTAGCTCAGCAGAGGCTGGGCCCGCTCCAAAGAGCGGTACTCAGGCAGCTCCAGCAGATGGGCGATGCCCGAGGTGTGGACGGTGCGCCGCTCCAGGCTCTCCAGCACTTCCATCGCGAAGGAGACAACCAAGGAGATGAGCCCGTAGGCCTCTCCGGCGGCGTGCTGGGCCACCCGCATCAGCTCCGGCGTAATCTCATCCAGAGGCAGGCCGGTAAAGGTGGCGTTGAGCAGGGTGTTGAGCATTTGCAGCTGAGCCTCCGTCAAATCGGAGGGCAGCCGGATCAGCCGGTTGCGCACCACATTGGTGTCGGTCATTACCACGATGATAAAGGCGTTGTGCTCCACCATCAGAAGGTCAAACCGGCGGATCGTCACCCGGCTCATGCCGGAGGACAGAGCAAAGGCGGGGTAGTTGGTCAACTGAGACACCACCCGGCCGGCCTGGTCCAGCACCCGGTCCAGCTCCTGCATCTTCATCCGCAGGGCCTGGTTGATGCGCTCGGTCTCCTGAAGGGAGAGCTTGTGCTCCTCCATCAGTTCGTTGACGTAGAACCGATACCCCTTGGGAGAGGGGATGCGTCCGGCGGAGGTATGGGGCTTTTCCAGCAGTCCCAGAGATTCCAGATCCGCCATCTCGTTTCGGATGGTGGCGGAAGAGATCTCCATGCCGATGGAAGAGGCAATGGCCTTGGAACCCACCGGCTCCGCCGACTGGATGTAACTTTCGATGATGGCGCGCAGGATTCGTTTTTTGCGTTCGGTTAAATCCATAGCGGCCACCTCACTTTTGATTTAGCACTCATACTACCTGAGTGCTAAAGATAATGTAGCACCGTCCGCCGGAAAAGTCAATAGGCAGGGTTGTAAATTAAATGTGAACGAAGAAAAGATAGCAGACGGGCACTCTGAATGCAAATCAGAGCGGTTGACGCGGGAGCCGTTCAATGGTATTCTATCCAATAAGGAACAATATTTGCAAACAGGAGGGGTGTCTCTGTGGACGGAACGGTGCCCGTGGAGATCATTGACTACGAGGAGCGCTACAAACAGGATCTGGAGGACATCTCTCTGCCCTGGCTGCTGGAGTATGACCTGCTGGAGCCGGTAGACCTGGAGATGCTGGCCGATCCGCACCGCTTTATCGCCGGGGGCGGCCGTGTGCTGCTGGCCCGCTGCGGTCAGGAGATTGTGGGCATGGTCATGCTGGAGCTTCAGGGCGACGGTGTGTGCGAGGCACTGAAGTTCGGCGTCAAAGAGGAGTACCGGGAGCGGGGCATTGGCACCGCCCTGATGGAGGCGGTGATCCAGGCCGCCCGGGACGCGGGACAAAAGACCATCGTGATCACCTCCAACCACAAGCTGAAGGCTGCCCTGCGGATCTATGAGAAGCTGGGATTTGAATACGTCACGTATTCTGACAAGTGGTTTCAACTGTCCGATATTAGAATGGAACGGGAATTATAAGAAAAGGACGCGCCGCAGGCGCGTCCTTTTTGATTCAGTCGGCAAATTCATACACCGCTCCGGCGGTGAGGTGGTGAAGCCTGTCGCCCAGTTCCTCCTCCAGCAGGGCGTAGGCGGGATCTCCGGTGCAGTGGCCGGTGTAGATATCCTGTACCTTTAAATCATCCCGCAGGGCGGCGGCGATGGATCGTACCTTCTCCGGGGTAGGGCCCAGGGTGGTAACACCCTCCTTGCCCATCAGATGGAAGCCCCCCAATACCGCACGGATGGGGGTGCTGGGGAACTGTTCGGAGAGCTGTGTGAGAATCTTCACCACTCCAGCGTGGCAGCAGGAGTTGAGGACCACCAGACCTTCGGAGGTCTCAGCCACCAGGGACTGCTCATGCTTCACCTGGTCGGGGATCAGGTGGAGGCCCTCCGCCAGATCCCGGGGTCCCTCCGCCAGGTCAAAGCGCTTCTCGTGCCGGCAGAACATCCCCATGTTGACACCGATGTACTCCTTTTCCGCCCAGGTCTCCGGGTCGGTGATCCGGGGACGGGCGTAGACGGAGGCGGAAGGATTAACGGCAAAAAAGGCGTTGAAGCCGTCGGCGTGGTCATAGTGTCCGTGGGACAGAGCGGCTTTGTCCACCTTGGACAGATCCACCCCCAGCTTGGCGGCGTTGTACACCACCGCGCCGCACTCTCCGGCATCCAGCAGGTAGCGGCCGCCCCGGTATTCTACATAAAAGGACAGGCCATGCTCGGGAATCAGTCCATCCTGGGCGGAGTTTTCCATCAGAACGGTGATCTTCATTGGGAGACCTCCTCTTTCTTCACATATTGGGTCACGTCATTGATCCAGGCCTTGGAGCGGAACCGGGGCACACCCACAATAAATTTGGTGATCTGCTCCATGATAACGCCCACATACACCCAGAAGACACCCCACTTCAGCACCAGACCGAAGAGGGCGGACAGGGGAAGGGCCACCAGCCACAGGGGGCACACGTCGATGAGGGAGGCCGCCCGCACGTCGCCGCCGCCCCGGAGCACGCCCACGGTGTTTACCGAGTTGAAGGCCCGCAGGGGGAGGCAGACGCCGATCATGGTGAGCATCATGGTGGCAATCTCTCCCGCCATGGGGGACAGATGGAAGAAGGGATAGACCAGGGTGGGGAAGAAGGTGTGGGTAAAGGTGACCAGCAGCCCGCCGATCACCAGGCCGCAGATCATGGCCAGAGTGTTCAAAGTGGCCCCGATCTCATAGAGGTGTTCCCGGCGCCCGGCGCCGATCTCACGGCCGATAATGATGGCGGTGGTGCCGCCCACGGCGAAAATAGCCACGGTGCACAGATCCTCCAGATTGCCTGCCAGAGCCCGGGCTGCCAGGATCTCGGTGGAGTTTTCCATATGGCCCATGACCACCTTGTGCATGGAGGTGCCCAGGCCCCACAGGGTTTCGTTGAGGACCACCGGGCCGGAATAGCGGAAAAACTTCTGGATCAGGGGGCGTCCCGGCCGGAACATGAGGGTGGGCTTGAGCTTGAACCGCTTGTTGGTGAGGGCATAGGTCATGGTGATACCGAACTCCAGGATACGGGAGAGCAGGGTGGCAAAGGCCGCGCCCGCCACCCCCAGAGCGGGGGCGCCCAGATTACCGAAAATGAACACCCAGTTCAGGAAGGTGTTGGCGGCCATGGAGGTGGCAAAGACGATCATGCCCAGTTTGGGGTTCTCCATAGAGCGGTGGGCGCCCACATACACACCGGTGAGGCTGTTAAAGAGGTAGGAGGGGCCTACGATGCGGGCGTAGCTGGCAGCCAGAGGGATCAGCTCTTCATTATCGGTGAGCAGGCCCATAAGCTGGGTGGGGAAAAAGCACATGATGATGGCAAACAGAGCGGCAATGGCTCCCGCCACATAGCAGCCGATGCCGATGACCCGGTTGATGGTATCGGTGTCCTTCTTGCCCCAGAACTGGCTGATGAGCACCGAGGAGCCGCTTTGCAGTCCAAAAATCACCAGCTGAATGACAAACACCGGCAGATTGGCCTGGGCCACAGCGGCCAGAGGGGCCTCTCCCAGGCTGCCTACCATAAACGTATCCACCAAACCCAGCAGGGTGGTGCACAGATTTTGCAGCAGGATGGGCAGGGCCAGTGATACCACATTGCGGTAAAAAGCCCGTCCCCGGTTCATGTAGGAAAACAAATCCTCACCTCATTGCGATCCGAGTCTGTGTGATCTCCGTGAGGGCGGCGGCCAGAGCGTCGGCATCCTCACAGGTGCTGTCGGGGGAGAAGGAGATGCGCAGTACACCCATCAGGGTGCGTTTGGGCAGGCCCAGAGCGGCAAAGACGTGGCTGGGCTTGCCCTTGTGGCAGGCCGAGCCGGAGGAGACGTAGATCCCCCGGTCGGACAGATCCCGCACCAGCATTTCGCTGGGATAGCCAGGCAGAGAAATGGCACAGATGTGGGGAGCGTCGCCGGGGCTGACCACCTCCAGGCCGGGAACAGAGGAGAGAACCTCCAGGGCGTGGGCCTTTACAGCTGCGATGCGAGCGGGCGCGTCGGTGTCCCAGGCCTCACAGGCAGCGGCCAGGGCGGCCAGCTGAGCAGTAGGCTCGGTGCCGGAACGCAGGCCGTTTTCCTGTCCGCCTCCCAGCAGCAGGGGCTTCAGGTCCAGACCCTTGCGGATGTACTGGGCGCCGATACCCTTGGGCGCCCGGATCTTGTGGCCGCTGATGGTGAGCAGATCCACCCCCAGCTCTTTGGGGGTGAAGGGGACCTTTAAAAAGGCCTGCACCGCGTCGCAGTGGAGCAGGGCGGGGCAGTGGGCGGCCTTGATGGCCTGAGCGGCCTCCGCCACTGGCAAGAGAGTACCCAGCTCATTGTTTACCAGCATCATGGACACCAGTACCGTGTCGGGCCGCAGGGTGGCCTTCAGATCGTCGATGGAGACGTGGCCGGACTTGTCCGGCTTTAAGTAGGTGACCTCATAGCCCTGGGCGGCCAGAGCACGGATGGGCTCCAGCACGGCGGAGTGCTCGGTGGCGGTGGTGATGATATGTTTCCCGCTCCGCTTCCCATGCTCCACGGCGGCCCGGATGGCCCAGTTGTCTCCCTCGGTACCGCAGGAGGTGAAGGTCAGTTCCTCCGGCAGACAGCCCAGCCTGTCCGCCACCACGGCACGGTACTCCTTTACTTTAGCGGCGGCGGCCTGGCCGATGGCATAGCCGGAGGAGGGGTTGCCGTAGCCCTCCGTCATGGCCTCATAGGCCGCTTTGGCCGCCTGGGGACACACCGGCGTGGTGGCGGCGTTATCGAGATAGATGGACATGAACAGTCACCTCAGACAAAAAAAGTGCGGTTTCGCAATTCTTCATTGTAGCCTTATACAGAAGGAAAGTCAAGGCGGCAGAATTGTGGAAAACAGACGTGACAGTTTATCCCATAGCGCTTGACAAGCGGAAGAGAGGATAATATACTGTGACCTGCTAGGAAATAATTTTTGACAATAAGAAAGGAAGGAACCACCATGAGCGCCATCAAGCTGCGTGAAAATCTCTGGTCTGTGGGCGTCCTCAACCCGGCCCTGCGGGTCTTTGACATCGTAATGGAATCCAAATATGGTACCTCCTACAATGCCTACCTGCTGACGGGAGAGAAGAACGTCCTGATCGAGACGGTACATACCGACTATTTTGATGAATATCTGGACAACATCCGCCAGGTCATTCCTGTGGAGGATGTGGATTACCTGATTATGAACCACAACGAGCCCGACCACTCGGGCAGCGTGGCCAAGCTGATGGCTGTCTGCCCCAAGCTGGAGATCATCGCCACCAAGGCGGGCAAGAAGCACCTGCAGGATATCACCAACCTGGATCTGCCCTGCCGTACCGTGGCTGCCGGCGATACCCTGGACCTGGGCAACCGGGTGCTGGAGTTCATCCCCTCTCCCATGCTCCACTGGGCCGACTCCATGTTTACCTGGGACAAGGCGGGCAAGACCCTCTTTACCTGCGACTTCCTGGGCGCTCATTTCTGTGAGCCCACCATGCTGGATAAGAACATCCACGACAAGGCCGCCTATGAGGGCGAGTTTGCCTACTACTACGCCGGTATCTTCGGGCCCTTCAAGCCCAGCGTGCTGGCCGGCCTGGACAAGATGCCCGCCGACGTGGAGCTGGTTTGCCCCAGCCACGGCCCCTGCCTGACTGAGACCATCGGCAAGGCCAAGGAGCTCTACCGCACCTGGAGCACCCCCGCTCCCAAGACCCAGCGCACCGCCTTTGTAGTGTATGCCTCCGCCTACGGCTGCACCCGCACTCTGGCGGAAGCTGCCGCCAAGGCTCTGGAGGGTGAGGGCTACGCCGTCACCACCGCCGACGTCACCGTGGTGCCCTATGCCGAGTGCGTGAAGCTGGCCCATGAGGCCGACGTGCTGTTGGTGGGTTCCCCCACCATCAACCGTGCCGCCCCCAAGGCTGTGTGGGATGTGCTCACCTCCATTGATCCCATCAACCTGAAGGGCAAGGCCGCCGGCGCCTTTGGTGCCTACGGCTGGAGCGGCGAGGCTGCCCCCATGCTCCACACCTTCCTGAAGGGCCTGCGCTATGCCGCCCCCGAGGCTCCCTTCCGGGTGCTCTTCACTCCCACCCAGGCCGACCTGGATGCCATGGCCGAGTATGCCAAGTCTGTGGCCGCCCTGTGCACCGTGCCGGTGGACGCCCCCAAGACCGAGGGTGGCAAGTGGGTGTGCGCCCTGTGCGGCTACATCTATGATCCCGCTGAGGGCGACCCCGCCCACGGCGTGGCCCCCGGTACCCCCTGGGAGCAGGTGCCCTCCTCCTGGTCCTGCCCCCTGTGCGGCGTGGACAAGGAGATGTTCAAGAAGGCCGAGTAAATCATATAAACAAAAAAACGCAGGCTGCGCATAGTGCGCAGCCTGCGTTTTTTGTTTGAGATTACGCGGGGACAAGAGCAGTAAGCGAAGTGATCAGGTCCTTTACCATGCCGGTGGGGATGATGTAATAGGCATAGCTTTTGGTGCTGTGGCCGGAGTAGCCGTCATAGAAGGCGGCCTTGCCGTTCGACCAGAGGGAAAGTTCATAGAGCTCCCCGAAGTGCATGACCAGCTCCGCATCTTCGGTTTGAAATGCGGAGGTAGAGGTCCACTGGTCGGTATGGAGCAGTTCGCTGAGGCCGGAGTGAGCCGGTACCTGGTACGCGGTATCCTGCCAGTAGACGGTGGCCCCGGCGTCCAGCTGGGCCTGGGCGCTCTGGGGTGTGAGGGACGGGTTGTCCTTGCGCATGAACTGGGGAGGACCGAACAGGCTGCACCACATCCAGAACATAGCGGCCCCCAGCAGGACCAGAGAAATCAAAGTTGCAACCAGGGCGACCAGCGTCCTGCGTTTGAGCGTACGGGCGTAATCTTCCGTCATGGTACATCCCTCCTTTTGCTCCAGTATACCAGTGCGGCAGGCGGGATGGGTAACAGGGGGGTTACATCTTTGTGACGATTTTCGGTCAAAAAGGGGAAGAAGCTCTTTAGAGCAGATCCTCAGGGGTCATGTGAGCCAGACCGTCGTTGCAATACCGCCGGTAGGGCACCTCGTCCTGATACTCCGGGTCAATGGCGGGGACGTAGGCAACGCCAACCCCGGTAAAGGGGGAGGGGTCCACCCCGTCAAACACCCAGTCGGCGATGACCTCATCCCAGTAATCCTGGGTATAGAGGATGCGGTATACGGGCTGGAAGTAGGGCTGACCCATAGTGAGATCATATTCCAGTTCAACTAGCAAGACGGTTGCCTGGTCGGGGTGGGAGGTATAGTGGCATCCCCAGTAGTCCCCAGAGAGGAAGGAAGCTACGGCCTCCGCCTCCGAACGGAGGGGATAGGTAGATATGCTTTCAGCAGGGGGGAGATAGATCCTCAGGGTGCTGTCCGTGGACTCCATGCACTGGAACGCGGTGTCCCAGATCTGTTCCTCCAGAGGGGCGTCCGGATCTCGAACCACGGTGGTCCAGGTAGTGCGGGCCATGCCATCGAAACCGTAGGTCTCCGATTTGCTGGTGTACACTGCCGGGGCGGCAGCCTGATTTTCCGATCTGGAAGCTGCAGCTTGGACCAGAGCCTGCAGGGCCCGATCATGGATGGCGGTCAGGTCGGGAGAATCATAAAGGTACAGGTCGTACATACCTCTCAGCCACAGCTTGGTGCCGTCGGCACATTCCGCCCTCAAAGTGGGTTCCCGGCCCATGGTTTCTTCCCCATAGCTGGCTGTCCATTCAACATCAGTGATGGTAAGCCCCAGGATTCCTGCCCATTGATCCAGCAGGGTGCGCTGCTCCTCCTCGGTGGGGATGGGATTTTCATAGACGGGCAGCTCGGTCAGTTCATCCAGACGTCCCGCGGAGGGGGAGTTTGCGGCCAGATTTCCCGGATTAGTGACGAAGGAAAAACTTTCGTCCCACACCTTGGGCATACCGGGGGTGGGCGTAGGGGTCACCACCGGCTCCGGGGTGTGGGCCACGCCGGGGCCGTCGGGGTCCACTTCGGTCCGGCCGGACAGCCATACGCCCCCGGTGACTGCTACAGCCAGGACCGCCGCCGTGGCGACGATGGCCAAAGGCTTACGGGAGGGCCGCTTTTGTCCCTGAGCCTGCTTCATGGCAGCCAGAGTGCGCTCCCGCCAGGCGGGGGAGGGGGTCACACCGCCCAGAGTGCTGCGGTAATCTTTGCTGTTCATGCCCATTCCTCCTTCAGCGCGTCTTTCAGTTTGGCTCTGGCCCGGCTCAGCCGGGAGAGCACCGTGTTCCGGGGACAGCCCAGCAGTTGGGCGATCTCGGCGGCGGTATAGCCCTCGATGTAGTGGAGGTACACCGGCCAGCGGTATTTGGGAGGTAAGGCGGCCACCGCCTCCCAGGTGCCGCCGGTCTCCGGCGGTGGGGCGGCCTGACGGGCCTCCTCCAGAGGAACGGTGCGCCTGTGCCAGGGGGAGCGCCCCCAGCTTTTGCAGCGGTTGGCGGTGGCCCGGATGAGCCAGGCTTTCAGGTGGGTCTCATCGGCAAAGCGGGGGTCGCACTGGATGAGGCTCACAAAGACCTCCTGGGCCACGTCCTCCCCGTCGGCCACGCTGCCGGTGCCCTGGATGGCCATGCGGTAGACCAGCGGGCCGTAGCGGTCCAGGATCTCCTCACAGGAGAGAGAATTGCCATTGAGGGTGGGCATTGCGTTCACTCCCTTCTTGTCCTTCTGCCTAGAAAGCGCGGCGGCGGGCCAAATGATTGCATCCGGGTAAAAAAAGCGGGCGGCCTTTTGGCCGCCCGCGGAATCGCAGGTGATTTACTTGATCTCCCGGACGGGGACGTTCCAGATATCCTTGGCGTAGTCCCGGATGGAACGGTCGGCGGCAAAGATGCCGGAGCGGGCGATGTTCATGAGAGACATCTTGTTCCAACGCTTGGGGTCCTGATAGGCCTGACCGGCCCGGGCATGGGCGTCCCGGTAGCTCTCAAAGTCGGCCAGCAGCAGGTACTCGTCGGCGGGGCCGCCGTCGCCGAACAGCAGCCGGCGGGCGATGTCGTCATAGTTGATGCCGTCGCCAAAGCCCAGGTTGAGCTGCTCCACCACAGACCGCAGGTCGTTGTTGTGGATATAGTACTCATAGGACTTGTAGCCGTTGTGCTTGAGCTCGGCAACCTCGTGGGCCTTCAGGCCGAAGAGGAAGATGTTCTCGTCGCCCAGCACCTGGTGCATCTCCACGTTGGCGCCGTCCAAGGTGCCGATGGTCACAGCGCCGTTGATCATGAACTTCATATTGCCGGTGCCGCTGGCCTCCTTGCCGGCGGTGGAGATCTGCTCGGAGAGCTCGGAGGCGGGCATCAGCTTCTCCGCCAGGCTCACCCGGTAGTTCTCCAGGAACACCACCTGGAGCCGGTCCTTGCAGATGGGGTCCTTGGAGATCATGTCGGCCACGGAGTTGATGAGACGGATGATCCGCTTGGCCACGGCGTAGCCGGGAGCCGCCTTGGCGCCGAACAGGTAGGTGCGGGGGGTGAAGTCGAAGTGGGAATCGTTCTTCATCCGCTGGTACAGGTAGATGATGTGCAGCACATTGAGCAGCTGACGCTTATACTCATGGAGGCGCTTCACCTGCACGTCAAACATGGCGTCGGTGTTGAGGAAGATGCCGTGCTCCCGGGCCACCCAGGTGGCGAAGGCCTTCTTGTTGGCGGCCTTGATCTCGCCCAGGCGGGACAGAACCCCGGCGTCGTCCTGGAACTTCTCCAGGTCCTTCAGGGCGTCGGGCTGGAGCAGGTACTTGTCGCTGCCGCAGCAGTCCCGGATCAGCTCATCCAGCCGGGGGTTGCACTCGCCCAGCCAGCGGCGGTGGTCAATGCCGTTGGTCACGTTGGTGAACTTGTCGGGGGTGCGCTGATAGGCGTCGTGGAAGACGTCCTTCTTCAGAATCTCAGAGTGGAGGGCGGACACGCCGTTGATCTTGAAGCAGGCGCACACGCACAGGTTGGCCATACGGACCTCGCCGCCCCAGATGATGGCCATGGGAGCCACCTTGGACAGGTCGCCGTGGAAATAGTCGGTGAGCACCTTCTGGTACCGGTTGGAGATCTCGATGAGGATCTGCCAGATCCGGGGCAGCAGGTTCTCAATGAGCTGCTGGGGCCAGCGCTCCAGAGCCTCGGCCAGCACGGTGTGGTTGGTGTAGGCGATGGTGTGGGTGACGATATACCAGGCCTCATCCCAGCCGTAGCCCTCCTCATCCAGCAGGATGCGCATCAGCTCGGGGATGGCCAGAGTGGGGTGGGTGTCGTTGATCTGGATGACGTGCTTCTGGTGGAAGTTGCGCAGGGTGCCGTATTCGGCCCGGTGCTTGCGCACGATGGACTGAATGGTGGCGGACACGAAGAAATACTGCTGCTTCAGACGCAGGGACTTGCCCTCGTAGTGGTTGTCCTCAGGGTAGAGCACCTTGGAGATGGACTCAGCCATGGCCCGCTGCTCCACCGCCTTCAGGTACTGGCCGGAGGAGAACAGGTGCATATCCACCGGCGTGGGGCTCTTGGCGTCCCACAGGCGGAGGATGTTGGCGTGCTCGGTGCTGTAGCCGGAGATCTCCATGTCCTTGGGCACGGCCAGAACCACGTCGTAGCCGGTGTGCTTGATGCGGTGGTGACCCAGTTCATCCCACTCGTCCTCCACCTTGCCGCCGAAGCGGACCTCCTCCACCTCATCCATCTTGGAGATGAGCCAGGCGTCGCCCAGACCCAGCCAGTTGTCGGGCAGCTCCACCTGCTGGCCGTCCACGATCTTCTGCTTGAAGATACCCAGCTCGTAGCAGATGGAGTAGCCAGTGGCGGGGATATCCAGGGTGGTCATGGAGTCCAGATAGCAGGCAGCCAGACGGCCCAGGCCGCCATTGCCCAGACCGGCGTCGGGCTCGGTCTCAAACAGGTCGGGAGCCGAGAAGCCCAGCCCCTCGATGGCCTCCTTCAGAGGCTCCAGCACGCCCAGGTTGTAGGCGTTCTTCATCAGGGAGCGGCCCATGAGGAACTCCAGGGACAGATAGTGGACCTGGCGCTGATGCTCCGCGATCACCTTGTCCTCGGACTTCATCTGCCGCTCGGAAATGATATCCCGCAGCACCATGGCGCAGGCCTTGAACATATGAAGGCTGGTGGCCTCCTCCACGTCACGGCCAAAATTGCGGCGCAATTTGCCGGTAATGAGGGTCATCAGCTCTTTTTTGGTGTATTTATGCAATGCAGACATCTCCAATACAATTAGGATGGCAACAAAATAGGCGCTCCGCAGGGAAAATCCCCCTGCGGAGCGGAATTTTATCACAACAGGATTCCATTTGTCAAGAGAAGGAAAACCTTCCCATTACTTCCCGGTGACCCAGCCGTAGATCTCCTGGTAGGCAGCGGCGGAGCGAGTCCAGGAGAAATCGGCGGACATGGCGTTCTTCTGGAGGCCCTTCCAGGCACTCTGGTCGTTGTGATAGAGGTTTACCGCGTCGGCCAGCACACCGGTCATCTCGTGAGCGTTGATGTTGGCAAAGGAGAAGCCGGTGCCCTCGCCGGTAAATTTATTGTAAGGAATCACGGAGTCCCGCAGACCGCCGGTTTCCCGCACTACGGGGATGGTGCCGTAGCGCATGGCGATCATCTGGCTCAGGCCGCAGGGTTCGGAGATGGAGGGCATGAGGAAGAGATCGGCGCCGCCGTAGATGGCGGTGGACAGATTGGGGGAGTACATGATGTGGGCGGCGAAGCGGCCGGGATACTGGTTCTGAGCCTGACGGAAGGCCTCCTCAAAGTTCCAGTCGCCGGTGCCCAGTACGATCATCTGCACGTCCATGCCCATAATATCGTGGATGGCGGCGGTGACCAGGTCGAAGCCCTTATGCTTCACCAGGCGGGAGACGCAGGCGATAATGGGGGTGTCGGGATTTTCCCGCAGGCCGGACATCTGTTGGAGAGCGGCCTTGCAGTTTTTCTTGCCGCCCATCTGCTTGACGGAGAAGGGTTTGGTCAGGCCCTTGTCGTGCCAGGGATCGTATACCTCGGTGTCGATGCCGTTGAGGATGCCCCGCAGCTTGTGGCGGTTGTCGGCAATGACACCCTCCAGGCCGTGGGCGTAGAAGCTGTACTGCAGCTCATCGGCGTAGGTGGGGGACACGGTGGTGACATAGTCAGCGGCATAGATGGCGCCCTTCATCAGGTTCACGTCGCCGTGATAGGCCAGCATATGCTCATTGAAGTAGCCGGCATTCAGGCCAAACAGGTCCTTCAGGGTCTGGCTGCCATAGCGGCCCTGGTACTCGATGTTGTGGATAGTGAACACGCTCTTGGTGTCATACAGCTGAGGAATGCGGTGACGCTCCTCCAGCAGGTAGATGGGCACCAGGGCGGTCTGCCAGTCGTTGCAGTGGAGCACGTCGGGGTGCCAGTCGAGCCAGCCCATGGACTCCACAACGGCCCGGGAGAAGTAGGCGAAGCGCTCGCCGTCGTCATAGTGGCCGTAGATGGAGGCGCGCTTGAAGTAATATTCGTTGTCCACGAACCAGTAGGTGACGCCGTCCCGCTTCAGCTCAAAGATACCGCAGTAGGGGGTGCGCCAGGCCACAGTGATATGGAAGCATTTCAAAAAGGTCATCTGGCTGCGCCATTCTTCGCCGATCCCCTCATACAGAGGCAGGATCACCCGGACGTCGTTGTTCTCGTCCTTGGCCAGGGCCTTGGGGAGAGCGCCGGCCACGTCGGCCAGTCCGCCGGTTTTGATGAAAGGAGCGCACTCAGAGGTGGCAAACAGGATATTCATACATTACCTCCAACCATAAATTTGCCGGGATGCGGGACGCCTCCCGGGAGACGCCGCAGGAAAGGGAGGCGGCGGCGTTTTGCCGCCGCCTCCCCGCATACAGGTCAGACGATCTCGTTTTTGGCGATGGACAGGGGGTAGGTGCTGTGGCCCATCAGCATCCGGCCCGGGTTGACCCGGACGTTCTTGTCGGTGATGGCATATTTCAGCACGGCACCGGCCTGGATGGTGGTGCCCTGCATCAGCACACAGCCGGAGACCTTGGCACCCTTTTCCACCCGGACGCCCCGGAAGAGGATGGAGTTCTCCACCTCGCCCTCAATGATGCAGCCGTCGGCCACCAGAGAGTTGTAGGAGCGGGAGTCGGGTCCGTAGTAGGTGGAGGGATCGGAGCGGTCCTTGGTGCGGACGGGACGGTCGGGCACGAAGAGTTGCTCCCGGACGGCGGGATCCAGCAGCTCCATGCTGCGGGCGAAGTAGCCCGCCACCGACTGCAGCCGGGCGGCATAACCGTCGAATACATAGGGGACGATCTTCAGCTGGCCCACCATGGACTGGAGCACACCAATGCTGAAGGAGTGGATGTTGTGGGCGGCGCAATGGTCCACCAGGGAGAGCAGCAGCTCCTTGGAGAGAATGTAAACCTCCAGGGACTCACAGCCCTGAGCGATGGGAGGATGGACCGACACGTCGGTGATCCGTCCGCCGGCACCGATGGTGAAGTAGTCGCAGCCCTTGGGGTCGCCCTTGGGATGGCCGGTGCACACGGCGGTGATGTCGGCGTCGTTGCGGATGTGGGCCTCAAAGATATCCCTCAGGGGGAGGCTCACCGCCAGGTCGCCGCCGGCCAGCACCACGTGATCCTGACGGATGTTCTGGAGGTAGGAGCGGATGCCCGCCAGGGCGTCCATGCGGCCCCGGTACATCCCTTCCCGTCTGCCGGAGTAGCTGAAGGGGGGCAGGATGCGCAGGCCGCCGTGCTTGCGGGACAGGTCCCAGTCTTTGCCGGAGCCCACGTGGTCCAGCAGGGACTGATAGTTGGCATCCACGATCATGCCAACGTCGGAGATACCGGCGTTGACCATGTTGGAGAGCATGAAGTCAATGACCCGGTACCGGCCGCCGTAGGGGATAGAGCAGGTGTTGCGGTTCTGGGTCAGCTCCCGCAGGTCGGGGTTGGAAAGGTAGGAGAAGATGATGCCGTGCAGTTTGTTCATCATTTCACCCCACCTCCTTTCACGTTACGAGTAATCATGGCCTTGGGAGAGACCACAGCGTCGGGGCCCACAGTCAGGTTCTGGGCCACCACAGCCACGCCCCAGTCCTCAGTGCCGTCGGGGGAGGAGCCCACCCGGGCCCGCTCGCCGATGACGCTGTTCTCCGCGATGATGGAATACTCCACCACGGCGCCCGCCTTGACCACGGTACCGGGCATCAGGATGGAATAGCGCACCACAGCGCCCTCCTCCACGATGACGGAGTGGAACAGGACGGAGTTCTCCACAGTGCCGTACACCTCGCAGCCGCCGGTGACCATGGAATGGTCCACCTTGGCGTTTTTGCCCATGAAGTGAGGGGGCTTGGTGGGGGTGCGGGCAAAGATGGGCCACTCGTTGTCGTACAGATCGATGCCGTTGTCGGGAGAGAGCATATCCATGTTGGCATCCCACAGGGAGTCGATGGTGCCCACATCCTTCCAGTAGCCCTTGAAGCGATAGGCGGTCATCTTCTCGCCGGCATTGAGCATGGCAGGGATGATGTTCTTGCCGAAGTCGTTGGCGCTCTTCTCGTCCTCCTCGTCGGCGATGAGGTACTCCCGCAGCTTCTTCCAGGTGAAGATATAGATGCCCATGGAGGCCAGGTTGCTCTTGGGCTTCTTGGGCTTCTCCTCGAACTCATAGATGTCGTCGTTCTCGTTGACGTTCATGATGCCGAAGCGGGGAGCCTCCGCCATGGGGACCTCCAGCACGGAGATGGTGCAGGCGGCCTTGGCCTCCTTGTGGCGGCGGAGCATATCGGCATAATCCATCTTGTAGACGTGGTCGCCAGACAGAATGAGCACATAATCCGGATTGTAAGTATCCAGGAAGTTGATGTTCTGGTAGATGGCGTTGGCGGTACCCTTGTACCAGGTGCCCTTCTCACCCTCGCGCATATAGGGGGGCAGGATGTGGACGCCGCCGTAGGAGCGGTCCAGATCCCAGGGCTCGCCGTTGCCGATGTAGGCGTTGAGTTCCATGGGGCGGTACTGGGTCAGCACACCCACGGTATCAATGCCGGAGTTGATGCAGTTGGACAGGGGGAAGTCGATGATGCGGTACTTACCGCCGAAGGGGACTGCGGGCTTGGCCACGTGGCTGGTGAGGGCGTGCAGGCGACTGCCTTGCCCGCCGGCCAGCAACATGGCAACACATTCCTTTTTCATTCTATCACCTCAGAGTTTGAACTGGAACTAACTGATAAACTCCGGCTCTCCGGAGAGGGGTCACTTTTCCTTCTTTTTGCGGACCACGGGTTTGGCGGCCTCCGCCTTAACGGCGGGAGCGGCGGCCTTCTTGCGCACGGCAGGCTTGGGGGCCGCCTCCTTTACCGCGGGAGCGGCAGCCTTTTTGCGGACCGCGGGCTTGGCGGCGGGGGCCTTCACGGCGGGAGCGGCGGCCTTCTTGCGCACGGCGGGCTTGGGGGCTTCCTCCTTATCCGCCTTCTTCTTGCGGACGGGGAACTTACGGGTACACTTATAGATCACCGCACTCATGGGTGGCAGGGAAATGGTAATGGACTGCTCCCGACCCTGGCTCTCTACATAGCGGCTGCGGACCGGTTCGTGGTCGCCGCCCCCCTTACCGCCGAAGTCGAGATCGTCGGAGTTGAACACAACGGAGTACACGCCGGGGACAGGCACGCCTACGGTGTAGCCGGTGCGGTCCACCGGAGAGAAGTTGCACACGATGACCAGGGCGTCTCCCTTGGCGTCCTTTCGCAGGAAGGCCACGGTGTTGGCCTGGTTGTCGTTGGCCTCGATCCACTCAAAGCCCTCCCAGGAGAAGTCCAGCTCCCACAGCTCGGGGTGGGCCAGGTAGAAGGCGTTGGCCTGCTTGAAGTAGTACTGCAACTGGCGGTGAGGCTTTGCCCACTCCTGGTCCGGCTCCAGCAGGTGCCAGTCCAGGGAGTGCTCATAATGCCACTCGTTCCACTGGCCGAACTCGCTGCCCATCATCAGCAGCTTTTTGCCGGGATGGGTGAGCATATAGGTGTAGAAGGCCCGGACGCCGGCAAACTTCTCCTCGTTGGTGCCCGGCATCTTGTTGATGAGGGAACCCTTCATGTGTACCACCTCGTCGTGGGACAGAGGGAGTACGAAGTTCTCCGAGAAGGCGTACATCAGGGAGAAGGTGATGTCCTTGTGGTTGAACTGCCGGAAATAGGGGTCCAGCTTGATGTAGTGAAGGATGTCGTTCATCCAGCCCATGTTCCACTTCAGGTTGAAGCCCAGGCCACCCTCCAGGCCGCCCTCGCCCACCGGGTGGGATACCCGGGGCCAGGCGGTGGATTCCTCGGCGATCATCATCACGTCGGGGTGTTCCTGGAACACATGGCCGTTGAGTTCCTGAATGAAGTCCACTGCCTCCAGGTTCTCGTGGCCGCCGAACACGTTGGGTACCCACTCGCCGCCCTGGCGGCCGTAGTCCAAGTAGAGCATGGAAGCTACCGCATCCACCCGCAGGCCGTCGATGTGGAACTGCTCCAGCCAGAAGAGGGCGGAGGAGAACAGGAAGGAGCGGACCTCGTGGCGGGCGTAGTCGAAGACACGGGTGCCCCAGTCGGCGTGCTCGCCCTTGCGGGTATCGGCGTACTCATAGCAGGGTTCACCGTCAAACTCATACAGACCGAAGGCGTCCTTGGGGAAATGGGCGGGTACCCAGTCAAGGATCACGCCGATGCCGGCCTGATGGAGTTGGTCCACCAGCCACATAAAGTCGTGGGGGGTGCCGTACCGGCTGGTGGCGGCAAAGTAGCCGGTGCACTGGTAGCCCCAGGAGGCGTCCAGAGGATGCTCGGTGATGGGAAGCAGCTCCACATGGGTGAATCCCATCTCCTTCACATAGGGCACCAGATACTTGCCGATGTCCCGGTAGGAGAGCATCTCGTCCTCGCCGGTACGCCGCCAGGAACCCAAATGAACTTCATAAATATTCAGTGGCTTCTGGTAAATCGGATTGTTCTTCCGGTAATCCATCCAGCTGCCGTCTCCCCAGCCGTAACCGGACAGGTCATAGAGCTTGGAGGCGTTGCCGGGACGGGTCTCGGCGTGGAAGGCGTAGGGGTCGGCCTTGGCCAGGACCCGGCCGGAGGCGGTATGGACCGCGTACTTGTAGCTGTCAAACTGCTTCAGACCGGGGATAAAGACCTCCCAAACGCCGTCGGAGAGCAGCTGCATGGGGTGGTCGGAGTCGTTCCAGCCGTTGAAATCGCCCATTACAGCGACCAATTGGGCGTGGGGAGCCCAAACCCGGAAGACCCAGCCATCCTGCCCGTCCTGCACAGCAGGGTGAGCGCCCATAAACTCCTGGGCCCGTACAGCGTGGCCCTGTGAAAAATCATGGAGGATCGTACTCGGTTTGGTGGAAGCCATAGGTATCCTCTCCTTGTTGGCAGCCCCCCAGAATAGCTGGAATGACGTAAACTGGGGGTTCTTGTCATTGGTAATAAATAAAATCCAAAATACGCGGATTTTATTTGTATAAAGTATACAACCATATGGCAAGATAGTCAAGACGCGGATTACCAATTGGGGTGTAAAATTTCCAGTAATATATGCAATATCTTTTGTAAAGAACGCGCAGGGCCCGCCGCAGTTTTACTGCGGCGGGCCTCGGTTTCCGGCGTCAGCCGGCCATGAGCAGGGTGCGCATCAGGCGCAGGAAGATACCGGGGGCGGAGAGACGGGCCACAGCCTGATCGGCCACAATGGTGATCTGGGCCAGGACCTGATCACCGGCGGTCACCGTCATTCTGCCTAAAGTCTGTCCCGACTCCACCGGGGCTTCCACATCCTGACATAGCTCCAGCTGAGTCTCTACCTGGTTGACCATGGAACGATTGACCAGAATTCGGGTGGGCTGGGAGAGCACGGGCTGGACGGTCTCCTGCTCACCCAGCAGTACATCCACCGGTGGTAGGGCCTGGGAAGGATACACATCCATCAGGGTGTAGTTGGCAAAGCCATAGTTAAGCAGGGTCTGGGCGGCTGCCGTCCGGGTGTCCTTGGTGGAGGATTTCAGGATAACGGCAATGAGCTCCATGCCGTCCCGCTCCGCCGTGGCGGACAGGCAGTAGCCGGCGGCGTCGGTGGAGCCGGTTTTCAGGCCGGTGGCTCCCTCATAGAATCGGATCAGTTTGTTGGTGTTGGCCAGCTGGAACTGGCCGTCCCGGAGGGAGTCCATCCAGATGGTGGTGTAGTCCCGGATGGAGGGGTGGTTAAGGATGAGCTCCCGGCTCATCAGGGCGATGTCATAGGCGGAGGTGAGATGGCCCGCCGCAGGCAGACCGGTGCAGTTGACAAAGCAGGTGTCTGTCATGCCCAGCTGGGCGGCCCGCTCGTTCATTTTGGCCACAAAGGCCTCCTCGCTGCCGCAGAGATGTTCGGCCAGGGCCACCGAGGCGTCGTTGCCAGAGGCCACCGCCACGGCCTTGAGCAGATCATTCACTGTCATCTGCTCGCCTTCCTTTAAATAAACCTGGGAGCCGCCCATGGAGGCGGCGTAGGCGGAAACGGTGACCAGATCGTCTTTGGACAGGCTGCCGCTGTCGATGGCCTCCATCACCAGCAGCAGGGTCATGACTTTGGTGACGCTGGCGGGTTCCAGTTTGTCGTGGGCATTTTGCTCGTACAGAACGGTGCCTGTCTCCTTTTCCATCAATACAGCCCCTGCCGCGTCCACGGTGGGCGCACCAGCGGCGGATGGATCGGCCTCGGCGGCCTGGACGGGCAGAGCCAGTAGGGTGGCGGCCAGCAGGGCCGCGGCCAGTTTTTTCATGGTGTGTGACGCCTCCAATGCTGAAATGCTCTGTGGGAGAGGATATGGAGGAAAAAGGGCTTCTATACGGCTTTTGACGGGGGTAATTTTTTCTGGTACAATGGCAAAATCATTGAAAAACACAGGGAGGCGGGAGGATGGAGCGCACCATTGGAGTGATCCTGTCTGGCGGGCAGAGCCGGCGGATGGGCCGTGACAAGGCGGGCCTGTCCCTGGCGGGGCAAAGTTTTCTGGACCGGATGACGAAGGAACTCTCCCCGCTGTTCGATGGGATCTATGTGTCGGTGGACCGGCCGGGGCGCTATCCCGGCTGCCGGGAACTGCCCGATCTGAGGCCGGGCCAGGGTCCCCTGGCAGGACTGGAGGCCGCCTTTCTCCGCACCGAAGCGGAGGCGGTGTTCCTGGCCGCGGTGGATCTGCCCTTTGCCTGCTCCGGGCTGGCAGAACGTGTGTTGGCCGGCGTGGGGAATGGGGACGCCTGTGTGATCCGGCGGCGGGGCGGGGAGGCCGAACCCCTGTTTGCCCTGTACCGCCGCAGCTGTCTGGAGCCCCTGACCGCCTGCCTGGATGAGGGCCGCCGGGCGGTCAAGGCCCTGCTGGACCGGGTGGACTGCCGCTGGCTGGAGGAGGAAGAACTGCCGGAGTTTGACCTGGAGCGGGCCCTGTGGAATGTAAACACCGGAGCGGAGTTCCGCCGCGCGGTGGAATCGGAAAAAGAAAAATGAAAATTCCTCTTTACAACGACGCTTTAGTGTGGTAACATACGAAAGCAACCACGACATACATGGTTTGGAGGAATGTACATGAAACGGAGACTGACTGCTCTGGCCCTTGCGCTGGGACTGACCTTTACCCTGGCCGCCTGCGGTGGCGGCACCGGCGGTACCGCCAATACCCCTTCCAATAACAGTGAGAGCCCTGCCGGCAATTCTGAGACCCCCGCCGCCGAGAGCGATATGGCCTATGTGAAGGAGAAGGGCACCCTCGTTGTTGGCATGACTGACTTTAAGCCCATGGACTATAAGGACGAAAACGGCGAGTGGATCGGCTTCGACGCCGACATGGCCAAGGCCTTTGCTGAGAGCCTGGGCGTGGAAGTGGAGTTCATCGAGATCAACTGGGACAACAAGCTGATGGAGCTGGATACCAAGGGCATTGATGTCATCTGGAACGGCATGACCATCAATGACGAGGTGAAGGCCGGTGCCTCCGTGTCCGAGCCTTACTGCCGCAACGGTCAGGTGGTGGTGGTTCCCGCTGACAAGGCGGAGGATTACCAGACGGTGGAGAGCCTCAGCGGCCTGAACTTCGCCGTGGAGAACGGTTCTC
This sequence comes from Flavonifractor sp. An112, assembly GCF_904377885.1. Classification (NCBI taxonomy): domain Bacteria; kingdom Bacillati; phylum Bacillota; class Clostridia; order Eubacteriales; family Oscillospiraceae; genus Flavonifractor; species Flavonifractor sp. An112. The sequence goes on from NZ_CAJFGT010000001.1 coordinate 56,075, forward strand.
AGGGCGCGGCTCAGCTGGATGAACTGGGCCTGACCTATGTGGCCAAGACCACCCAGGCCGATGCCCTGATGGAGGTGGCCTCCGGCGCCTCCGACGCGTGCGTCATCGACCTGCTGATGGCGGGCGCCATGATCGGTGAGGGCACCAGCTACCCCGATCTGACCTACACCGTGCAGCTCAACGACGAGGAGTACGGCGTGGCCTTCCGGAAGGGCTCCGATCTGACCGAGGCCTTCAACACCTTCTGGAAAGAGGCCTATGACGCCGGTACCGTCATGGAGACGGCCACCACCTACGGCGTCCAGGAGTCCGTCATCGAAAAATAACATAGCCTAAGGGAATTGGGCAGAGAGCCGGGCGCTCTCTGCCCTTCCCCGGTCAAAAGAGGGAAATGCTATGCTGATGTCTGTTACGCTCACCCTGCTGGAGGGGTTTGTGGTCACCCTGGAGCTCTTCCTCCTGACCCTCCTGTTTGCCCTGCCCCTGGGTCTGGTGATCTCCTTCGGTTCCATGAGCCGGTGCGCCCCCCTGCGCTGGGTAGTCAAAACTGTGGTGTGGATCGTCCGGGGCACTCCCCTGATGCTTCAGATCATGGTTGTGTTCTACGGCCCGGGCCTGATGTTCGACCTGCCCCTGCTGCCCCGGTTCACCGCGGCGGTGGTGACCTTCGTCATCAACTACGCCTGCTACTTCTCCGAGATCTACCGGGGCGGTATCCAGGGTGTACCGGCGGGCCAGCAGGAGGCCGGCCTGGTGCTGGGCATGACCCGCAGCCAGATCTTCTTCAAGGTGACCCTCCTTCAGGTCATCAAGCGCATCGTGCCTCCCATGGGCAACGAGTTCATCACCCTGGTGAAGGATACCGCTCTGGTGCGGGTCATCTCGGTGTATGAAATCATCTGGATGGGTGAGTCCTACATCAAGAAAGGTATGATCTGGCCCCTGTTCTACACCGCCGTGTTCTATCTGGTGGCCAACGGTATTCTCACCCTGCTGTTCAGCTGGTTTGAGAAGAAGCTGAACTATTTCAAGTAAGGAGGCCCGGACCATGCCTGTTTTGGACGTACAGCACATTGAGAAGCATTTCGGGGCCACCCGGGTGCTGGAGGACATCAGCTTTTCCCTGGAGCAGGGACAGGCTCTGGCCATCATCGGCTCCTCCGGTTCCGGAAAGACCACCCTGCTGCGCTGCCTGAACTTTCTGGAGACGCCGAACCAGGGCAAGATCCTGGTCAACGGGGAGACCCTCTTTGACGCCGACGATCCCGCCACCCAGCGGGAGGCAGAGGTGCGCAAAAAGCGGCTCCACTTCGGACTGGTGTTTCAGTCCTTCAACCTGTTCCCCCAGTACACCGCCCTGGAGAACGTGACTCTGGCCGGGGAACTGCTGGCCAAGGAGCGGCCCGACTTCAAGCAGAACAAGAAGACCATCCTGGAAGAGATCCGCACCCAGGGCCAGGCCCTGCTGGAGCGGATGGGCTTGGCCGACCGGGCGGGCCACTATCCCCATCAGCTCTCCGGCGGCCAGCAGCAGCGGGTGGCCATCGCCCGCGCTCTGGCCCTCCAGCCCGACATCCTGTGCTTTGACGAGCCCACCTCCGCCCTGGACCCGGAGCTTACCGGCGAGGTGCTCAAGGTGATCCGCTCCCTGGCTGAGCAAAAGACCACCATGATCATTGTCACCCATGAGATGGCCTTTGCCCGGGATGTGGCCGACCAGGTGATCTTCATGGACGGCGGCATCATCGTGGAGCAGGGCCCCGCCCGTCAGGTCATCGAGAGTCCCCGGGAAGAGCGGACCCGTCAGTTTTTGTCCCGCTATTCCGAGAATTGAAAAGGGTCAAAAAGCGTGGTATCATAATCTGGATACCACGCTTTTACACTGCAAGGAGTTGACGCCATGGAGGAAGCCATTTTTTTGCCGGTGCTTTCCCACTTTGAAAACGAGAATTTCTGGACCGCCAGCGGCGGCCGGATGCGCTACCGGGTGGATCCGGTGAAGGGGGACGAGGAGAATCCCCCCTCCCTGACTGCCCAGGTGTGGGAGGGGCCCTGGCGGCTCCAGGACAGCACTGTGGAGGAGACAAAGTCCTTCCCCATGACGGAGGAGGGGGTGGAGGAGCTGCGGTCCTGGGTGTTGGTCTGGCAGGAGACCATCAATGCCCGGCCTCCCAGAAGCATGAAGGAGACCCTCCAGGCCAGAGACGCCCGCCGGGCGGAGCTGGAGGCCCAAAGCAAGGAAGAATAACCGCAAATCTGTGAAGTGCATAGGATGACCCGGAGGGGTTGCCAATGCACATCACAGAGCATATTCTCACCAACAGCGACTGCTACAAGGCAGGACGCACCATCAAACCCAAGGGGATCATGGTCCACTCCACCGGCGTGGCCCAGCCGGACGTCAACGTCTTTCTCAAGGCCTGGGACAAACCGGGGGTGAACGCCTGTGTCCATGCCATCGTCCACCGGGGAGGCGTCACCGAGACCCTGCCCTGGAACTGGCGGGGATGGCACGCCGGCGGCGCGGCCAATAACACCCATATTAGTTTTGAGATCCTGGAGCCTGCCGGGCACACCTACAAAGGCGGCGCCATGATCGGATACGACCCGATAAAAAACAAGGCCTATTTTCAGCAGGTATACGACACGGCAGTGGAGCTATGCGCTTATCTGTGTGAAAAATATGGCCTGGACCCGGAGCAGGGCATCATCGACCATGCGGAAGGCTGTAAGCTGGGGCTGGCCTCCAACCACAGCGATGTGGGACAATGGTTCCCCAAGCACGGCAAGAGCATGGATACCCTCCGCGCCGACGTGAAAGTGCGGCTGAAGGGGGGTGAACCGGAGATGACGCAGGAGCAGTTTGACGCCGCCTTCACCGCCCATGAGGGGGAGATTTCCGCCCGGACGGTGAGCGAGTGGGCCAAGGAGGCCTGGAACAAGGCCAAGGAGGCCGGCGTGTTTGACGGCACCGCCCCCGGCGCTCCCCTGACCCGGGAGCAGGCCGCTTTGATTCTGGAGCGTCTGGGTCTGCTGGGGAAGTAACAGGAAAAAAGAGGAGGAAGTAAAAATGACTTGGGGAACCTACTATTTCTTTTATGAGTGCCCGCAGTGCGGCAAGAAGTACCGCTATGAGCTGGAGTTTGCCTCTGAGCCTGAGTTCGGCTTCTGCCCCGACTGCCATGTGATGGGCACCTTTGTGGGAGAGACCAAGGACAACAAGCAGGGCGAGGACAAGTTCGTGGATTACGAATTTGTGTAAGACTTGCAACGCAAAAAAGGACGCCGGAAGGCGTCCTTTTTTGCGCGATCAGTCGGGCTGCGTGACGGTGCCGCTCTGGGTGATGTGCAGCATATCGGCGGTGATATCGGTGGTGTAGGGGTTGAGCCCGGAGGTGTTGACGATCTCCAGTACCTTTCCGGGGTAGAGCTCGTAGCACCAGTCTATGCCCTTGTATTCAACCGTGCCGTCTCCCGGCAGGGAGGTAGTGGTCACGTTGTCGAAGTCGAAGGACAGGCCCTTGTCGGCGAAGAAGGCCAGGTCGGTGACGCTCAGGTCGGTATCCACGTTCTCCATAAAGATGTCATAGTAGGTGGGCAGATTCAGAGGCTGGGAGATGGCCTTCTTCAGGACAGCCATGATCAGTTCCCGCTGGGTCTTGGTGCGGCCGATGTCGGCGTCGGGATATGCGTCGTAGATGTTGTGGGGATAGACACCCTTGCCGTCGGAATTTTTCCGGCAGCGCACCACCTTCAGAGCGTCGGAGCCAGTGAGATACTGCATTCCGGGCTCAAAGTGGATGTGCAGATTCTGGTCGGGATCGTCGTAGGACATATGCACCGGCACATTGAAGTTGACACCGCCTACCGCATCCACCAGCTTCACAAAGCCCTGGGTGTTCACCTTCACATAGAAGTCGATGGGGAAGCCCACGATATTTTGGACCTCTTCCTTCAGGGCGTCCATACCGTTGTAGGGGTACATACTGCACAGCTTATAGAAGTGCTTTCCCTTGCTGGAGACGCCCTCGATCAGGGTGTCCCGGGGGATGGAGACCATGGCAATGGTCTGGTTTACCGTGTCGTAGGTGGCCACGATCATAGTGTCTACGTTGCCGCTGGCCTGGTCGCTGGCGCACAGCAGGAAAGTATAGGTGTACTCCTTCCGCTGGCGAGTGGGCTGGGCACTCTCTTCCTGGCCGGGGGACTGGAGGGAGACCTCTCCGCTCTCTGCCGGCGGAGGGGTCTCCTCCTGGATCTTGGGCGGCTGGGCCAGCAGCTTGAAGGTAACGATGAAGGCCAATACCAGCGCCGCCACCACCGCCAGAATGATAAACAGGACTTTGGCTGCCTTCTGTCCGGGGGACAGAGGGATCTTCTCTTTCTTCTTTTTCATCAGCCGCCTGGCCATGGCCACCACGCCCTTCTTTGGTAATATATTACATTATGTATTGCTTTTATCCTTAGAATGACCGCGTTATATCGAATTAGACGGTATAAGACAAGGAAAAGTTTCCGCGTTTTCGGCTCTTTTTGACAGGAAACCTTACGCTTCTCCCACAAACCGGCTGCGGATGCTGAGAGTGGCGGCAGTGAGGGAATTGACCGCCCCCAGCAGATCCATCAGCAGCTGATTCTGCCGGGCCAGCTCCTCCAGTACCCGGTCCATGCCCTCTCCTCCGACGGAGGGTGGGGACCAGACAGGGGCGCTCCAGCAGGGGATGGGATGGGCATACCGCTTCATGGCAGGCTCCATGGGCTGGCTCTGGGCCAAAATTGCGGCGGCCCGCTGCCGCGCCTCCTGGTCCCGGGCTCTCTGACAGGTGGGTTGGTTCATAGAAAACACCTCCTTTTCACCCCTTATCCTATGCCGGTGAGCACTTCCCGGTCCGTCCCAGGCAGAATTGGGGAATTTGCCCGTTGACATTTTGAAGGGACATGGTACACTGAACTGGACCGTATGAAGAGCAAACGCTCATGCGGCCCAGAAAGGAACGAGGTACCATGAAGAAACTGCTTGCACTGGGCCTGACCGTGGCCCTGGCGCTGGGCCTTACCGCCTGCGCTTCCAATCCTGCTCCGGCGGAGAGCACCCCTCCCGCTGAGACCACCCCCGTGGCGGAGACCACTCCCGCACAGTCTGAAACCCCTGCTCTGGAGGGAACTGAGATCAACCTGGGCCTGCTCAACGGCCCCACTGGCATGGGCGCCGCCAAGCTGCTCGCTGACAACGATGCCGGCGAGACTGTCAACCACTACAATGTGACCATGGGTTCCGATCCCTCCACCGATATCGTGCCCAAGCTGAACAGCGGGGAGCTGGACATGGCCGCTCTGCCCACCAACGTGGCCGCCAACCTGTATAATAAGACTGGCAATGTGCAGCTGCTGGCCCTGAACACTCTGGGTGTGCTCCACATCCTGGAGAACGGCAATACCGTTAACTCTCTGGCCGACCTGTCCGGCAAGACCATTTACGCCATCAACCAGGGCACCAACACCGAGTATGTGCTGGACTACCTGCTGACCCAGAACGGCCTGGACCCGGACACCGATGTGGACATCCAGTGGAAAACCAGCGAGGAGGTCACCACCCTGATGGCCTCCGGCGAGATCGACCTGTGTATGCTCCCTGTGCCTGCTGCCACCACCGTGCTGATGCAGAACAGCGACGTGCGGGATGCCATCGACCTGAGCGACGCCTGGACTGAGTCCGGAGCCTCCGGCACCTTCACCATGGGCTGCGTGGTGGTGCGCACCGAATTTGCCCAGGAGCACCCCGAGGCGGTGGAAGCCTTCCTGCAGGAGTATGAGGCCTCCATCAACTACATCAAGGACAACCCGGAGGAGGGCGGCCAGCTCATCGAGCAGTACGGCATCGTGCCCAAGGCTGCCATTGCCACTGCGGCCATCCCCCAGGCCAATATGATTTTTGTGGCCGGTGAGGACCTGAAGTCTATCTCCAGCTACTATGAGGTGCTCTTCGCCGCCGACCCCACTTCGATCGGAGGTTCCATCCCCGATGACGCCTTCTACTACATCCCGTAATGTAAAACGGAGCAAATTACTGCGAGCTGTCATACCCATGGCCTTCTGGCTGGGGGTTTGGCAGCTTGCGGCCTTTTTGGTGGACATGAGGACCAATGGCCACGGCGCTTTGCTGCTGCCCTATCCCCTGCTGGTGGCCCAGCGGCTGTGGGCCCTGGCGGGACAGGGGGCCTTCTGGCAGTCGGCGGCGGTGACCCTGGGCCGTATCTTCGGGGGCTTTGCTGTCGGCGCGGTGGTGGGGGCTCTGGTGGCGGCGGCCACCTCAGCCCTCCGGGCGGCGGACTGGGTGCTTACCCCGGCGGTAAAGGTGATCCGGGCCATCCCGGTGGCCTCCTTCATTGTGCTGGTGCTGCTGTGGGCCCCCTCTTCCGGCTGGGTGCCCGCCATCGTGTCCGGCCTGATGGTGCTGCCGGTGCTGTGGGGCAATGTGAGCCGTGGAGTGGTCCAGACCGACCCCCTGCTGCTGGAGGCCGCCCGGGCCTACCGTTTTGGCCGTGGCAAGACCCTTCGGCTGGTGTACCTGCCCTCGGTGCGACCCTACTTTGTCAGCGGCTGCGCCACCGGCCTGGGCCTGGCCTGGAAAGCGGGAGTGGCGGCCGAGGTGCTCTGTCAGCCCAAGCTGGCCATCGGCACCCAGCTTTACCGGGCCAAGATTACCCTGGAGACCCCCGACCTGTTTGCCTGGACAGCGGTGGTCATCGTGTTGAGTTTTGTGCTGGAATACGCCCTGGGCATCCTGTTCCGGCGGCTGGGAGGGGATAAAACGTGATATCCGTCAAAGATATTACCGTTCGTTTTGGGGAAAAGACGGTGTTGGACCGTTTTTCCCTGGACCTGCCGGAGACGGGGATCACCGCTCTCTCCGGCCCCTCCGGCTGCGGCAAGACCACCCTGCTGCGGGTACTGGCAGGGCTCCAGCCGGTGGAGGAGGGGACTGTGGCTACCCCACCAAATCCGGTGATCCTCTTTCAGGAGAACCGGCTGCTGCCCTGGCGGACGGTGGAGCAGCACATTGCCGACGTGCTGCCCCGGGAGCGCCGGGGGGAGGCCTCCCGCTGGCTGGCATTGGCGGAGCTGGAGGGGGAGGAGAAGCACTACCCTGCCGCCCTGTCCGGCGGTATGGGGAGGCGGTTGGCCCTGGCCCGGGCTCTGGCCTGCGGCGGGGGACTCATCCTTCTGGACGAGCCCTTTGCCGGGGTGGATGCACCCAGGGCAGCCCGTATCTTGGAGCGGGTGCGGGGGCTTGGCCTGCCGGTGGTGCTGTCCAGTCATGAGCGGGAGACGGTGGCCCTGTGCGACCGGGTGATCGGCCTGGACGGGCCGCCCCTCAGGCAGATGTGATCTTTTTGGATTCTTTTCAGCTTTTCTAAGGTTTTCTAAAAAAGAGCGAAAGCGCGTTGCGCTTTCGCTCTTTTGTGATAAAATGGGAACCATGAATTTTCGGTAAAGGCAGCGTAATGATATGAGCAACATCACTGAAACGCCTGAGGTGCAGGAGGTACCGGAGCCCCAGACGCCTCCAAAGCGGCGGTTCCGGCTGAAGTGGCCCAAGCTGGCCATGAGTCCCCGGCAGTACTGGTGGACCACCATGGTTTTGCTGATCGTGGTGCCCCTGATCTCCTTCACCATGGTGGAGTATCTGAATTATAACGATCCCTGGAAGGATTTTACCCCCGCCCAGATCCTGCTGAATCTGGTGTGGTACTACTTTGGAGAGCTGTTCTTCTACTTCCTCCGGGGCCGGCGCAGCGGTGCGGTAAAGCTGGGCTTGGGCATCGCCTGGGGCTTCGGCTGCGCCAACCACTACCTCATTGCCTTCCGGGGGCGTACCCTGTTCCCCGGAGACTTCCTCAGCTTGGGTACCGCCGCCAACGTGGCGGGCAACTATGACTATTCCCTGTCCCAGCGGCAGTGGGTGACCCTGATCATGATGATCGCGGTGATCCTGGCCATGAAGGTATTGCCCAACGAGCCCCGAAAAAAGTTCTCCTGGAAGGTGTTCGGGGCCTCGGCGGGGGCGGCTGTGGTGTTCCTGTCGGTGTTTTTCGGCACCAGCATGGTGGAGAAGCTGGGGATCGAGCCCTCCATGTGGACCACCCGTGGCAACGGTCTCTTCCTCAACTTTGCCGTGTGTATGAAGTACATGAAGGTGGAGAAGCCGGATACTTACTCCCAGCAGACCCTGAACGATCTGGGGACGGAAAACGCCAGCGACGATCTATCGGTGACGGTGGTGGACCCGGACGGCACGGTGCGGCCGGTGAACGTCATCGTCATTATGAACGAGTCCTTTTCCGACCTGTCTGTGCTGCCGGGAGTGGAGACCAACCAGGACGCCATGCCCTTTATTCGCTCCCTGACAGAGAACACCATCAAGGGCTATGCCTACTCTTCCGTGTTCGGCGGCACCACCGCCAACTCGGAGTATGAGTTCCTCACCGGCAACACCACCGCATACCTGCCCGCCGGTACGGTGCCCTATCAGATGTATGTCTCCGACGGGGACCCCACCCTGGTGGGCCAGATGAAGGCCTTGGGTTATACCGCCATCGCCGCCCACCCCTACCGGTCCTCCGGTTGGAACCGGCCTGCGGTGTACAGCGATTACGGTTTTGATGAGGTGTATTTCGAAAGCGACTTCCAGAACCGTACCTATATGCGGGGAGACGAGAAATCCGGATATGTCACCGATCAGTGTGACTATGAAAATCTGATTCGGCTGTACGAGGAGAAGGAGGCGGGGGAGCCCCTGTTCCTCTTCAATGTCACCATGCAGAACCACAGCGGCTACCAGATGTCCTGGGATAACCTGCCCCGGGAGGTATGGCTCACCGGCAGCCTAGAGGGCAGGTTCCAGACGGTGAACCAGTATCTGTCCCTTATCTACCAGAGCGATCAGGCCTTTGAATACCTGATCAACTATTTCTCCCAGGTAGAGGAGCCCACCATGATTCTCCTCTTCGGAGACCATCAGCCCCAGGTGGCCACCAATTTCTACACCGACGTGCTGGGGGAGAACCCGGACACCGCTCTGGCCCAGAAAAAGCAGATGGTACCCTTCCTGTTGTGGGCCAACTACGACATCCCGGAGGAGCAGGGGGTGGAGCTCTCCCTCAACTACCTGTCCGCCCTGCTGATGGACACCGCCAACCTGCCCATGACCGGCTACCAGAAGTTTTTGTCCCAGCTGTGGGAGGCCGCCCCGGTCATCAATACCGTGGGGGTGCGGGATGCGGAAGGAAACTGGTACGGGGAGAACGAAGCGCTGCCCGACCAGCTGGATGATGCCATTGAGGCCTACAAGGTACTGCTGTACAACAATATCTTTGATAAATCCAACCGGCTGGAGCATTTCTTCAGCCTGACGGAATAAGCAACACGCCCCCGGAGGTGCTTCCTCCGGGGGCGTGTTGTTGTATCAAAAAAACAGCAAAGGGTATGCAGGCGGCATATTGAAATTTTGGAATAAATTGAATACAGTAGAGAAAACGGCGATTTCACGGGAGATCCATCAAATGGAGGGATATTATGAAAAAACTGGTTTGTGAAATGTGCGGCAGCAACGACTTGTTAAAGCAGGACGGCGTCTTTGTCTGCCAGGGCTGCGGGTGCAAATATTCCGTGGAAGAGGCGCGGAAAATGATGATGGAGGATGGAGGCACCGGAGGGCCTGTCTCCACGCCGGCAGCACCGGTACCGGGGGTCAACCAGAGCCAGATCGACAACTATCTGGGCATGGCCAAAAGCGCCCTGGAAGGGAGCAACAACGAAGAGGCCGAAAATTACGCCAACAAGATCATTGAAATAGACCCCCAGAACTGGCAGGCCTGGTCCATCAAGGGTACCGCCGCCGGCTGGCAGACCACCGGCCGGAACAATCGGTACGGAGAGAGCGTGGTGGCCTGGATCAAGGCCCTGACCTATGTGCCTGAGGAGGAGCGCAGCAATCTGCGCATCGAGCTGATGGTATCTGCTCAGCAGATCGGCGCGGCCATCGTGCAGATGCACGGCAATCACTTTGTGGACTACCGCAGCGAGGATAATAAGCTGGATGTGCTCAATTCTGCCCAAAATGTGAAGGAACAGCTGCAAATGCTGAAGGAGCAGACCGGGGAGGAGTTCTACACCAACGACTTTTCCACCCGGTTGGGCCGCATCATCAACGGGGCTGCCGTGGGAGGCAGCAACAATGCCGACGAGGAGTTTGGTCCGGAGGATCTTAACCGTGGCAAGTACGAATGGGACCGCTACACCCAGAGCTCCGACCGGTGTCTCAAACTGCTGGAAAAGGCTTTTGACCTGTCCTATGACGATGAGCTGAGCTTTACCATCAGCAAGAACTATGTGGTAGTCGCCACCGCTGTGCGGGACTCCTGCTCCTATAAATTCGTGCCCAACGCCTATACCGACGGCAGTTATCAGGTGGACTATACCTTTACTGAGGCGGCCAAGAAGTCCCGTACCAACACCATCAATACCTGGCAGAAGCGGGTAGACTGGTACGATCCCGCCCATCGGAAGGCCCACATGGAAGCGGTACTGGGGCAGTGCGAGGCGGCCCGCGTCAGCGTTGAGGAGGATGCCGCCCGGGAGCAGTACTGGAGCGAGCACGCCCAGGAGAAGGCGGCCCTGGAGCAGGAGCGGGAGGCCCTCACCCGCCAGGCCGATCAGCTGGAGGCCGACCTGGCCGCCGATCCGGTCTATGAGGAGCGCAAACGCAAGCAGGAGGCCATCGATGACCTCAGCCGGCAGAAGCAGGGGCTGGGTTTGTTCAAAGGCAAGGAGAAAAAGGCCATCCAGGAGCAGATCGACCAGATCCAGGGTGAGCTGGGACAGGTGAATAGCCGCATCAGCCAGATGGAGGAGGCGTGCAGCCAGAAGCTCCAGCCCCTCCGCAGCCGGGCCACCGAGATCGGCGAGGAGCTGAACCGCTCCCGGGGCCGGCTGCCCATGGTCCATGGCGAGCAGCTGGAGCTGCTGGAGGGCAGGCACTTCAAGGGCTCGCCCATGGAGGTCCTCCGCAAGATCCAGGCCATACTGCCCCAGGGTTACAAGGCGGGCAAGGAGGAGGGCGAGGCGGCCATCGTCAACTACAGCAAGACCTCCCACGACCTGGCCCAGTCCATCCAGGGCCTTACCGATGCCCTCCAGGGCCGGAAAAGCGAAAAGAAGGAGTGGGTGGACGACCCCAACGAGGACAAGCAGTACCGGATCAACATTTTGAGGAGGGAGGATAATACTGGTTTCCACCTGTCCTTCTATGCCAAGTCCCTTCATCAGCCCTGCTCCGGTCGGTGCATCTTCGGCATCAGCGGCAGCTTCAGCGAGAACAGCGCAGTGGACTTCGTGACGGTTGTGTCCAGACTGCTCTTTGCTGCCCTGCCTACCTCCGACCTGGAGACCCTCCAGACCTTCCTGGCCCAGTCCCTTTACGGGCTGGCCGAATCCGACCAGATCTATCAGGATGGGGTGCGGCTGCGGATGGTGCGCAAGCAGTACACCTGGCTGGAATTTGAGGTGCTCTGAGTTACATTAAATCAGAGAGCCCGCCGCAGAATACTGCGGCGGGCTCTTTTGCTGTTATCAGGTCAGCACAGACCCAGGATATAGCGGCAGCAGAACTGCTTGTACCAGGGCAGGGCCTTGTCCACCTGAGTGGAGACGGTATGGGCGGCCTGTACAGCGGCCTGCCGCTCCTCTTCCGTCAGGGTGTGGGGACTGAATCTGGCCTTTTTGGCCAGTTCAAAGATTTCCTCAGAAGTCTGTCCGCCCCACTTCTCCAGCTTTTTCAGATAGAGATAAGCGGCAATGACGGCTTGGTTGGTGTTGGCCTGGCTAAACCGCTTCTCGCGCCGGCTTCGACCGATGGCCCGCCGGATGGGGAAGGCCAGAACCAGCAGCACGACCGCCAGAGGGATCAGGATGAACCGCAGATCCAGGGGGGCGGCCTCCGGCTGATCCTCTTTCTCGTCGTCGGGAGCGGCGGAGGGCCGGGCGGATGGCTGGGCCGTCTGGGTGGGCGTGGGGGTAGGTGTTGCGGTGGGGGTAGGCGTGGGGGTGGCCGTGCCGCTCTGGCCGGGATTGCTGCCGGCATAGGCGGGGGTGACCTCCACCGGCTCCCAGCCGTAGCCGGGAATATAGACCTCCACCCAGGCGTGGGCGGCGGAATCTGGGACATTCACATGGCCGGAGGAGGGTACGTCGGCCACATAGCCGGTGACATACCGGGCGGGGATACCCATAGCCCGCAGCATGAGGGTGGCGGCGCTGGCATAGTGCATACAGTAGCCCCGGTGACTCTCAGTGAGGAAATAGGTGACGAAATCCTCTCCCTCCGGGGTGGCGGGGGTGTTGGGATCGTACTGAGTGATGGAGGCCAGATAATCGGCGATGGCCTGGGCGCTCTCCATGGTCCAAAGATGGATCAGGTTGATATCCGATTTTGTGAGGTCAGGAATACCGTTCTCCGAGGTAATGCCGTAGGAGAAATCGGGGGTACTGGTTATTTCCCTGCTGTCGCAGGCCTCCATGACCTGGGGCCAGAACTGGTCGGTGGCCTCTACCATGGCATCCCACAGCTGGGGAGAGTCGGGAATGGTCAGATAATTGTCGTAGACAAAGGCCTGATAGCGCTCCTCCGCCTGACGGGCCTCCACCGGCAGCGCCGCCCCGGAATCGGGGGAGCAGCCGGGCTGGACGTACAGGGTGTGGGTCCACACATCCTCCCCTCGGGCCAGATAGGAGTCGTACATGAACTTGGTGCCGCTGAGCTCGTTGGGCTGGGACAGGATGTGATAGGGAACGTACACATAGCCTGGATCGGCGCCCGTATTATGAACCGTGACCTTGGCGTATTGTTTGCTGGGAAAGGCGTTTCGGTCAGCCAGGGCGGGGAAGTTCATGGGCTGATAGCCGTCCAATGCGTTTTCCAAGTCGGAAAGGGGGAATTGGCCGGATACCTCATCGATGGGATAATAGAAGGGACCCAGGTCCTGATAGTCCGATTCCTTCAGAGGCCCCCAGCCATCGCTGTCGTACACCGCGCTGGAAAAGCCCCGCAGGTAGATCCGGCCCCGCAGGTCGGTATCCACCTCCAGCACCGTCCGGCCGGAGAAGTCCAGAGGTCCGGCGTCGTCCAGGGACACCTTGCCGTCGGCATTGGTAAAGGAGCCGCCGCTGCCAAAGCCGAAGGGCCCTTTGCCGTCAAAGAGGGTGATGTTCAAATGAGTTGCCCAGTTGTTGATGGAGTCCAGAGCGTCGTCTGCCCACTGAGGCCGTTGATAGGTGGATTGGGGCATGGCGGCGTTGAGCAGGAGCAGCAGCAGGGCCACCGCCGGAAAGGAGACCAGGGTGAGCCGTGCGGCTCCTGCCCGGTCCCACCGCCGGGCCAGGGACCCCAGGCCCATCACGCACCAGGCCAGAATGAGCACCATCAGAGGCAGCCAGGCCGGTGTGACAGAAATGCACAGAGGAGCCAGCACAAAGGGGGCGGTGAGCAGGAAGGTGGCGGAAAAAGAAGGGAACCGTATCACCGCCAGGGCCAGCAGAACCACCAGAACAGCAGCCACGGCCAGGGCCAGAATGGTTGCGGCTCTAATCCAGACGGAGGGGGCCAGCTGGAGGATGGGCTCAATAAAACCGTCCAGCTCCAGACTGGTGCATACCGTATTCACCACAGAACAGCGGAAGGTGATCTCTCCCAGCCGCATGGCGGTGAACATCTGCCATACCACCAGACCGTCAATGCAGAGTACCGCAGCCATACTCACCAGCATCCAGCGGGTAGGGAGTGCGCACAGAACGGTGAGCAAGACTGACAGAAGCACACAGCCTGTAAGGAAAAGGGTGAGCTCAAGAGACTGTCCCACCGCAGAGGAGAAGGACCAGAGGGTGCTGGACAACAGCAGGAAGAGCAGGAAGCCGCCGGTCAGCAGCTCCAGCCAGCCCGGCCGGGGCCGGGGCTGCCGTTTGGAATGCTGTTTCATCGTCCCCCTCCTTCCACGCCGTCCGGCGTTACATGGAGATGGCGTACCTTACCGCCGCCGGGCAGCCGGAGGGCGCCGTCCAGAATGGAGCGGCCCTCCAGAGGTGCGGGGGTGGAGAAGACCAGCTCCAGACAGGCAAGCAGAGCGTTGGGACTGTCCACAGCCCGGTCCTCCGCCACGCCGGTGACCGGGGAAGCCCACTGGATGTGGTGGGGCCGGTCCTGCTGCAGCAGCCAGCGGGAGAGAGCCCACAGCTGGGCAAAGGTGCGGTCCAGTTCCTCGGACGGACCGAAGTGGTCATAGGTCACCACAATGGCGGCCTGTTGGGGTTCCAGGGTCTCCCGCACCACCAGTTCGTCCTTTTTGGAGGACAGCTTCCAGTGGACGGACCGCAGGGGGTCCCCCACCCGGTACTCCCGCAGGTCGTAGTCCTCGCCGGGACCGCCGCCGGGCCGGGGGCGGAGTACCGTACCGGCGTTCTCACCGGCGGCCAGCTCCTCCTTTCCTTCCAGCTCCAGCTGGGCGGGGAGAATGAGGACAGCCCGCTCCGGGCCCTTTCGCACCGGCAGAGGAAAGAGCCCCAGCAGGTCGCAGCAGACCGCTTTCTCTACCTGGCAGACCAGACGGCCGCAGTGGGTGGCGGCCACCGTCAGTTCCGCCGGCTTCCGGGCGGTTACCGTGATCTTGCTTTCCCCCGACTCTCCGGTGAGCTGATTGGCCCAGTGCAGCCTGATCCGGGGGCGGATGAGGGGCAGGAAGGAGGAATGGTACAGGAGCACGCCAAACCGGGCGCTGCCGCCTACTGTGATCAGGGGGGCTTGGGGCACTACCGATGCCATACTCCCCATCCATCCGGGCAGAGCCAGCAGCAGGGAGAGAATGGGAAGCACCAGAATGAGTACCAATACAAAGGTGGACAGGTAAAAGCGGAAAAAGATCTGAAAGAGCACCGCCGCGCCCACCAAAACGGCGTATAAAACCCGACGGCCTGCCATAGCCTTACCCGATCTTGGGCGGCGGGACCAGCCGGAGAATCTCCGCCGCCGGCTGGAAGTTGCCGTTGGCCTCTGCCCGGGGGGAGAGAATGAGTCGGTGTGTCACCACATCGGCGAAGACCATGGACACGTCCTCCGGATT
>NZ_CAJFGT010000002.1:0-69523 GCF_904377885.1 Flavonifractor sp. An112
GTTTGAAGTAATCGAGTAAAGCGCGACGCTCGCAACGGTCGCGACGGTGTTTTGAGGGGTACTCCCAGCACCGTTGCGACCGTCGCAACCGTCGCGGAAAGGAAAAAACGGGGTGGTATTTTGCCACCCCAGCTTCCAAGGGCCACGCTGTTTCACGGTTGGCCCAAAAACAATAGGGTGGAACGATTTGTTCCGCTCCTTAGAAGCGTTTGGAGAACGCGTAGCCACAGAATGAAATTCTGTATTCAGAAGGGGTTTGGGGGCGCTGTCCTCAACAAGCAGACGGCAGGAAATGTGAGTGTGTATTAACACTCGCATTGCTTGCCGGATTTGTGTGTGGCTATCCACACGCATTGCTTGCTGCTATAATCTTCGCTCTAGACACAATCTTTCTGGTGTGAGAAGAAAAGATGTTTTAAAGCAAGTCAATCGTTGAGAGAAGCGCCTTCGCATACTGTTTTCCGGTGCTTTCTAGGCCGTTTTCGGTTACACCGAAAATCCAGAATAGAAGTAGCGCTATATTTGATGAGAAGGCAATGTAATTGCTGATAGGTATTTGAGAAAGCGATTCAGAGCAAAACAGTGAGTATGCGGCAGTAAGACCCCCAAACACAATGCACAGTATAATTCCAGTTGTCTTATTGGAATAGAGTGTCCTGTAAAAGCCGTAGTTAATATTTTCCTCCAAAATTAAAGAGTTGGCTCTAGTTTTTTCTCTCAAATATCGAACAGCACTCTCACAGCACTGATAAAAGCTTTCGCTGGTATCAGGGTGTTGAAAGCCAGAAAATGATTGATCAATTTCTGTGAGTATTCTATAGTATCGTTTTTTGGAAGAGGGATTAAGAGTATCGTCATCTGGCATGAGAAACTGTGCTGCATAATTTTTGAACGGAAGATTTTTTTGGTAGATCTGCCTCTGCACAATTGGAAGGTAGTTCGTAAATGCCAGAAGGACAGCAATTAGGACAGTAGAAGAGGCGAGAGTAGCTATTTCTTGAAAGCAAAGGAAAATTGTAATCGCCAATGGGGCTAAGACGATAATGCTGGCGCTCAAACGAACGCGAATATGGTAGGTGTCGAGTAGTTGTAACTTCATATAGACTCCTTATTAAAGACGATCATAGGCTGATTGGATGCGCTCTTTTATACCTCCAGATGCGTTATAGAGATCAAGTTCAGCATCGGAAATATCGAATTCAAATCCATAGGGTCTGCCATCCCGAAGCAGGCAGTAATCCTGGTAGATATCAGGTACATAGACTTCTTTTTCCGCCGTGAATTTCTTGAAGTGACGCCCCATACAGCTGGTAATGACAATGCAACGTTCTGGAATCTGCTTGATATAAGCACCCAGATAATCCTGAACCTGATGCGTATGTCCTGTTATAAAAAGCACATCAGGGCCTTTGGTCCCCAAGGGAACCAAAGGGATGTAACTTCCTTCCGGTTTTCCCGGAAGGAAGTACAACTGAAAAATATCATACAGGTATGCTTGACGTCCATTTAGCTCATTGAGCTGACTTTGATGTAGTAGATATCTCATAATCAAATCCCACGGAAATAGGATCGGGTAGGCTGTGTGACCCGGAAAGAGGAGGAGGTACAGGTCTGATCGCCATCCAGCGTATAGAAAATTGCGTGTCCACGAGGATGCGCAGCTTTCAGCTTTGTAGATCCTCCATTTGTGGCTCCGGTATTGTCAGAGACAAAGTAAATGGTACTGTTATCCTTGCAACCAAAGATTTGCTCAGCCTGATCCAGCTTTCCGTGGTGAGGGAGCTGGATAGCGGAATGGGATTTTACCGAGTTCTCAATCGCTGCAAAGCTGCTGTCGCCGGTAAGAAGCAAACGCTTCCCAGGACCAAAAGCTATGGAAAGTTGGGTGCTCACGGCGTTTACGATGGTTTCCTTGTCAATGTCGTCGCTCTCCCTGCTGTCAATCCTTTTGGCAACGGCATCGAGGGAATACTCTTTGTCGGGCCCTGGAATTGTGATTTCATCGGCTACCAATGTGTCTGTAAAGATGTCTTTGAGGATGACCTGCTCGGAGAGAGAATAGATATTGTCATAAATTTCTGCAATCCGTCGAGCAATGGAATCTCGTGTGCGGCGCTTGTCGTTGACTCGGTCCAGAAGTTCATCCTTATACTTTAGTAAAAGAAGAGTATAAACCTCGGATAGAACTCCTTGATCAATGAGATAAGGAATTCCGTCGAAGTGGTCTGCGTCGTTGTGGGAGAGAACAAGCTTTGCTTTGGAATAGGCATGTTCGTCCATGTACTCGACAACTCTGCGGGCATGTTCTTCGCATCCGCAGTCGTAGATGACGAGCTCTGAACCGTTATCCACCAGGATGCAGTCGCCGTTATTTTTACTAGGATCGGTATAGCCGCTTGCGCTCAGAAAAGTTACTTCCATAATAATTCTCCTTTATTCGCAGTTGTTTGGCCCCTTATTTGACAGGACTCCATCTGGCCGGCTTCAGAGGAGAACAGGAAATAGAGGGGCTTTTGGATGATGACAGTATACACAAGAGTGAAATATATAGATAGATAATAAAGTAAAGTAACTGGTGGTAAAAATAAATATAAAATATATTATTGTAAAGCGATTGGTGGTAATTATGGTGCCTGTATGGTATAGTTATAGTGAGGTTGTTATGGGAAGAGGTGTGCCATGGCTAAGCGTATTTTTAGGCGAGAAGATGAGGGGCGAACAGAATTGCTGGGCCAGGCCGAACTCTTCGTTCAAAAGGGGAAAGGCAGTGATACCTACTATAACGCCTGGCTGCATGATCCGGAAATTGAGTACTGCCCTCGCTGTGGAAGCGATGCGGTAAAAACGCAGGACCTGTTCTCCAAAACGTATATGGATCTGGTTTCTGATGGTGAAAAGAAAAAAGTGATCCAGCTGGAGTATGAGTTTTATAAATACAGGTGTCTCAATAAAGATTGCAAACATATTTTTTCCAAGCCAGTGTGTTTTGCATCCCGGCGAGATAATGTGACATTCCGTCTGGAAGATGAAATTGCACAACAAGTACTTAGCGGTGCCAGCTATGCGCAGATTGCAAACCAGCTATCCGGATCAATTTCCAGGCAGGCTGTTGGCCAGATTTTCAATCGCTGGGTACGAAAAAAAGAAGCTTGCCGCAAAACGGCAATGCTTCCTTCTAGATTGGCGATTTTGTCCGGAAAAACGGACAAGGATCAGTATACAATATTTCTTAACGTTGATCATGGTATCCGGGTCTATGACATTGTTTATGGCGTCAGCTCTGCTGATATTGCGGCAGTGCTTTTGAAAGACGGAGTTCCTAATGTGCAGGTAGTCCTTTCGGACTGCAACCCTATTATCGTGGATGCAATACGAGGTTATTTGCCGAGTGCTCTCCATATCATTCCAGTGGAGTATTGGTTTTCCCTTGTCACTGCCGACTTTGCTGAATTTGCCCATGAAAAACTGAAATGGAGTTCAGTAAAAGGAAAAGATACCCTAATTATGATGCCAGAGGGAGATCTTGGCTATCGGGTAAGCGATTTGCAGCGGCTATTAGATAGCCGACCTGGTATCAAAACAGCTTACGACGATTTCAATCGCCTGCGGAATATCATTGCTAACCGCGACGAGATGTGGGTATTTCGTGAGCTGGAAGAATGGCTGAATTCCGCAGACCCGGAATTTCAGGAAGCGATGTCCGCAACGAAATTTCAGTTGCAGACGTATAAACAGCAGATAGCATCCAATGTAGAGCACAGAGAACTTGTGCCGGAGCGACTGTATGCCCTTACTTCCAGATTGGAAAACCTGATTTCCAGTATGCGCACCTTTTCAGATGAAGTTTTGAAGGCACGCATTTTATACACTGTCGAGGCGGATTTGGAACACTGGAGCGGCGTACTACTTGAGGATGTCCTGGCCGTTTTTGATCAACAAGTACATAGCAATGGAGGAAATGAATGATGAGTCCCAGTGAACAGAAAATTAATGAAGTAGGCCGGCGTGCGCAGGAAAACGCAAACCTGATCTGGAACGCCGCCAACTCCCTTTTTGGCGCCTTCAAGCCCCATGAATATGGACTGGTAATCCTGCCCATGTGTGTGATCAAGCGCTTTCACGATTGTCTCCTTCCCACACATGATGCAGTGCTGGAGGCAAATAAGCAGTACGAGAGCTTTAGAGAACTGAAAGTCGGTTTTTTGAAAGAGGCTGCTGGCTATCAGTTTTATAACACCAGCAAATATACCTTTTCAAAGTTGATTACTGATCCCGAAAATATCGAGGATAATTTTCGGGATTATCTCGTGGGCTTTTCCGATAATGTACAGCAGATTCTTTCCCGTATGAACTTCCAGGCGCAGATAGATCGCATGGTTGAGGCGGGCGTGCTCTATCAGGTCATTGTGGATTTTTCCGCAGAAGATCTGGACATGAGTCCCAACCGTATTTCCACAGTGGATATGGGCTATATTTTTGAAAATCTGGTGCAGCGGTTCTCTGAGTCCTACAACGAAGAGGCCGGAGCCCATTTTACCAGTCGAGATATCATTTACCTGATGTGCGACCTGTTACTGACCGACAACGATATCGTAAAGGATGACGACGGAATCCACTGCACAGTTTATGATATGACCATGGGCACTAGCCAGATGCTGACCTGCATGGAAGAACGACTAAAGCAGCTGGACAGCAAGGCCACCGTGCAGACGTTCGGTCAGGAAATTAACCCATTTACCATGGGAATTGCAGTGGCAGATACCATGATCCACGGCGGTGACCCAGACAATATGCAGTTTGGCGACACCTTGTCCGACGATAAATTTGCCGGCTATCAGTTTGACTTCGTGATTTCCAATCCCCCCTTCGGTATCGACTGGAAGCGCGAAGCTACTGTGGTGGAGGCTGAGCATAAAAAAGGCGAAGCGGGTCGCTTTGCCCCTGGCCTGCCCAGTAAAAGTGACGGGCAGATGCTGTTTCTAATGAACGGCGTAAAAAAGCTGAAAGGAACTGGACGAATGGCGATCATTCAGAACAGCTCTTCTCTTTCCACTGGCGATGCAGGGAGTGGCCAGAGCAATATTCGCCGCTATCTGATTGAAAATGACTGGCTGGATGCAATTGTACAGCTTCCCAATAATTCTTTCTATAATACTGACATTGCTACCTATATCTGGATTGTCAACAAAGACAAGCCCCAGGAACGCAAGGGAAAGGTTCAGCTCATCGACGCCAGCAAGTGCTGCCAGTCCCGCTGGAAACCCATTGGAAATAAGCGGGTGGATATCTCTGAGAAGAGTCGTACCATGATTGTACAGGCGTATGGGGAATATTGTACCGAAACCTATGAAGATGCGGGAGAGGATGGAAAGCCTATTGTCTGCAGGAGCAAGATTCTAGACGGTATTTCATTGGGCTATCGCAAAGTGATGGTGGAAACCCCGGTTTATAATGAGGACGGCACCTCTATTTTGAAGCGCGGGAAAAAAGTAGCCGACGCCGCCAAACGAGATGCGGAAAATATCCCGTTGACCGAGGAAGTGGAGGAGTACATCTCCCGTGAGGTGCTGCCATACAATCCTGACGCATGGGTGGATGAGAGCAAAACAAAGATTGGCTATGAGATTCCCTTTACTCGAATGTTTTATGAATATACTCCCATCGAACCCAGTGTAGATATTGCGGCCCGCATTGCAGTACGCGAACAAAATCTGATGGCAGAGTTACATAAACTGTTTGGAAAGGGGGATTGACAGCCCATGATTGATAAGAGTGAATCTGGAATAGGTTTTGGTAGTGAGTGGCTGGGCAATATCCCTTCCTCGTGGTCAATGGTTTTGCTTTCTCAAGTTGTCAGTCAAGTGAAAAACAAAAACTCTGACTTATCAGAAAAGAATTTACTGTCGCTTAGCTATGGAAGAATTAAACGAAAGCCAATTGATATGAGTGGAGGATTACTTCCAGCCGCCTTTGATGGATATAACATTATAGAGAATAATGATATTGTCCTGCGATTAACAGATTTGCAGAACGATCATATGAGTTTGCGAGTTGGAATTTCCACTGAAAAAGGTATTATTACTTCAGCGTATATCACTATAAGGCCTAAAAATTCAAAAACAGCAAAGTTTTTATACTATTTGCTCCATACATTTGATATACGAAAAGGTTTTTATGGTATGGGGTCTGGCGTTCGTCAAGGATTGAATTATGACGAAGTGAAGAGATTGAAAATTCCGTTTCCTGCAGAAGATGAGCAGACTGCTATTTCAATCTTTCTGGATAATGAGATTACGCGTTTGGATAGCATCATATCTGCTGCCAAAGCCAGCGTTGAAGAGTACAAATCCTGGAAAGCATCCATTATTTTTGAAGCGGTAACCAAGGGCATTAATCCAGATGTGGAAATGAAAGATTCTGGCGTTGAGTGGATTGGAGAGGTTCCTAGTAGTTGGCATATCACAAAAATTAGAAATTTTGTTTCTATTCGATCTGGTATTACGCTTGGAAAACAATATCCGGAAGGAACACAGCTAATTCCACGGCCTTATTTGAGAGTTGCGAATGTTAAAGCCGAGTATTTAGACTTAACTGATGTGGCTACAATTATGGTTACAAAAGAAGAAGCCGAAAAATATGCTTTGTCGCCAGGAGAGCTGCTTATGACAGAAGGTGGTGACCGAGACAAGTTAGGGCGTGGCACGATATGGAATGGTGAAATTCCAGAGTGTTTGCATCAAAACCATGTTTTTGCTGTACGAGTCAATGAAAAGTATATGCTTACGGAGTACTTGAGTTATTTAACAGCTTCTCCGGTCGGACGAGTATATTTCGATATAACAGCAAAGAAGACAACAAATTTAGCAAGTACAAATTCGACAACAATTCTGCAATTCACGGTTCCTGTGCCTTCGCTGGAGGAGCAGCAGAAAATTGTTGAGATGCTGAACCAAAAGTGTGCCTCCATTAATGAAATAATTGATGAAAAGCAAAAACTCATTGACGATTTAGAAGCCTACAAAAAGTCCCTGATTTTTGAGGTCGTGACCGGAAAAAGGCGGGTGGTCTAATGAAAAACGAAGAATACAATATTAAGCTCGCCGCCTATATTGAGCAATTACAGGAATTACGGAAGGAAGCCGTGTCACTAGCGACAGGCATCATTGGCGAAACCCTATGTATGGATGATTTGTTTTTCTGTGCATCTGTTGACAGATGTATTCGCTTAATCGATGGCCTGATTCCCATGCTTAAAGATCGGAATTTGACTTGTGCCGGAGTCCTTCTCCGCATACAGATGGATAACTGTATGCGAACCTATGCTGCATTTATTGCCGAGGATCGAAATGCGGTTATTCGGTGTATTCTCGATGGAACTCCCATCAAAAGTCTGAAAGATGCAAAGGGCAATAAACTGCTTGACGGATACTTAAAAGATGAAGTGGCAAAAATAGATCCCATCTTTTCTAAAGTATACAACAATGCCAGCGGATATGTTCATTTATCGGAAAAGGCATTCTATCAGACCGTAGATTCTTGTGATAACTATGAAATTGGAATACAGATAGGACAACCGCTCCCCGAAAAAAGGAATGCACCATTGTTGGAGGCGGCAGCTGCTTATATTCATTTTGTCAATCTACATTTTAAGATGCTTCAGGCGGTTGTTGAAAGCAAGCAACGCTTTGATGCATCCCAGACTGAAAATGAATCGCAGGAGGTGTAACGATGGCAGATAATGAAAAGCAATTTGAACAGGATATAGAATCCTTTTTGATTTCTCCCAAAGGCGGCTGGCAAAAAGCCACGGACGCAGGGTATCGAACCGGGTTTCAGCGCGATTGTACAGGAGTTTTTACGGAAAACTATGCTCTGGATATTGAGACGCTGTGTACCTTTGTCAAGAATACGCAGCCAGTGCAATGGGCACTGTTTGAAAAACGCTGCAAGAGTGATCCTCAGAAGAAGTTTTATAAGGCCTTTCAAAATGCGGTTGACATGGAGGGCCTGGTCAATGTCCTGCGCCACGGCTTCAAGCACCGCGGCCAGGAGTTTAAGGTTATCTACTTCAAACCTGAGACGAAACTGAATCAACTGGCCTTGACCCACTACAAGGAAAATATCTGCCAGTGTATCCGCCAGTGGCATTACAGTCCGCGCAATAACAATAGTGTGGATATGATGCTGGCTGTCAACGGAATTCCGCTGGTTGCCATCGAATTGAAAAATCAGCTGACCGGGCAGACCATTGACAATGCCATCACCCAGTGGATGACAGACCGCGATCCACGTGAGGAGGCCTTTCAGTTTAACCGCAGAATCCTTGCTTATTTTGCAGCGGACCTGTATCGAGTAGCCATGAGCACTCGACTGTTGGGCCCCAAAACATATTTTCTGCCATTCAACCAGGGGAGCAATGGTCCTGGTGTAGACGGTGGAGCGGGGAACCCACAGAACCCCACTGGTGGCTATGTGACGGCTTATCTGTGGGAAACAGTGCTCCAAAAGGATAGCTTTCTTGATATCCTACAAAAGTTTATCAGCTATCAGAAAGAGGTTAAGAAAACGACCTTGCCCGATGGAAAGGTTCGCACGGACACCACCGAAAAGATCATTTTTCCCCGATATCATCAGCTGGACGTTGTCCGGAAATTGGTTTACCATACGAGAGAACACGGTCCCGGACACAATTATCTGATCCAGCACAGTGCCGGCTCTGGCAAGTCCAACAGCATTGCTTGGACTGCTTATCGCCTCGCCAGTCTGCATGATGACGAAAATCGGGCCATTTATAACTCAGTCATTATTGTTACGGACCGGAAAGTACTGGACAGTCAACTGCAAGATACCATCGACAGCTTCGACCATACGCTGGGCAGCGTGGTGTTGATTGACGAAAAGAAGAGCTCCAAAGATCTGCTGAAAGCAGTCAATGACGGGAAACGGATTATTGTCACGACCCTTCAGAAGTTCCCAGTCATTTACGATCTTGTAGGCGATACAACGGGCAAAGCTTTCGCCATCATTGTGGATGAGGCCCATAGCAGCCAAACCGGCCAGAGTGCAATGAAGCTGAAAATGGCTTTGGCAGACACTTCTGACGCTTTGGCGGAGTATGCCGAACTGGAGGGAAAAGCGGAAGAGGAGCTGGACGCTTCCAATGACAAATTCCTGAAAGAACTGGTTACTGCCGGGAAGCACAGCAATCTCAGCTTTTATGCCTTTACAGCCACTCCCAAGGACAAGACACTAGAAATTTTTGGTGAGGAATGGCCGGACGGTACATTCCATCCTTTCCATGTGTACAGCATGCGGCAAGCCATTGAAGAGGGCTTCATTATGGATGTGCTTGCAAACTACACTACCTACAAGACTTGCTATAAAGTGGCAAAAAATATACCCGATAACCCGGAGGTACCCGCATCCAAGGCGATGAAGTTAATTCGCCGGTATGCAGAACTGCACCCGTATAACATTGCCCAAAAAGCAGCTATTATCGTAGAGACCTTCCGCGAAGTGACCAGCAAGGCAATTGGTGGCAAGGGAAAAATGATGGTGGTGACAGCCTCACGGCTTGCTGCTGTCCGCTATTTTTATGAGGTTCAACGATACATTCGCCAGCAAGGCTATGATAGCCTTCAGGTGATGATCGCATTCTCCGGCAGCGTTACAGACCCGGATATTCCGGACTCCGAGTACACGGAAAGCACAATGAACAAGGATGCAGACGGAAACCGAGTAACCGAAAGTCAGACAAAGGCTGTTTTCCATGAACAGGGAGACGTCTTGATCGTTGCGGAAAAATATCAGACGGGTTTTGACGAGCCGCTTCTGCATACAATGATCATTGACAAAAAACTGCGTGATGTGAAGGCGGTACAGACAATTAGCCGTTTAAACCGGATTTGCCCCGGCAAAATTGATACCTATGTGCTTGACTTTGTGAACACTGCGGAGGATATTCAGGAGGCTTTCCAAGCGTTCTATACAGAGACCAGCCTGGAATCTGAAATCAATGTCGATTTGATTTATACCGCACAGAAAAAATTGCGGGAGTACAAGCTTTACACCGATGAGGACATCGACCTTGTTACATCGATCTACCTTGACCCTGAAAACAATAAGAATAATGTGGCCTTGCAGGGAAAGATTACAAATGCTTTGCTGCCGGTTTCGGAACGCTATAATAGCAATTTGGATCAGCAGCAGCGCTATGAATTCCGCCGGCAGATACGCAGCTTTGTAAAGTGGTATAACTATATCACTCAGATCGTCCGAATGTTTGATAAAGACCTGCATAAAGAATATATTTTTTGCAGCTATCTCTCACGCCTCCTGCCTAGTGATGAAA
This sequence comes from Flavonifractor sp. An112, assembly GCF_904377885.1. Classification (NCBI taxonomy): domain Bacteria; kingdom Bacillati; phylum Bacillota; class Clostridia; order Eubacteriales; family Oscillospiraceae; genus Flavonifractor; species Flavonifractor sp. An112. Next base: position 10,352 of record NZ_CAJFGT010000002.1, read on the forward strand.
CAGAAGTGTGGGATCTGGGAAACAAGGTTGCATTGGAGTACTACAAGTTAGAGGAAACATTTGCAGGCTCTATTTCGCTAGAGAAAGATGCATCTGGTCAATATGAAACGCCAACTATGAAAAAGGGATCTGCCAAGCAAGAGAGCAAAAGTCAGCTTGAGGAAGTGATCGAAAAATTTAATGAGCACTATGCAGGAGAAATCACAGAAGGCGACCGGATACTTGCGGAGATTCTCATGAGTAAGATGTCCAAGGATGATGTGCTGCGAAAGTCTGCCCAGCAGGATGGAGAACAAATTTTCGTGAACAGTGTGTTTTCTAAGGCCTATGACAAAACCGCAATGGATGCTTACAAGGAGAGCAGCCAGGCATTCAGCGTTTTGTTCAGCGATCCTAAGAAATATGCTGCGCTGAAGAGTGCATTGGCCGAAATTATGTATCGTGAGTTTTGCCAGATGTGAGTTTTTCGTAATCATAGATAAAAAAGGAGCATTCCTATGGATGGGAAGAGAATTCAGGAGTATTTGTCAAAAGAGGCAAAGGCTCTGCTAACTGTATATAGACAATTTCAAACTCTACTTCCTGCCGATAATGAAGATGCCGCCTATCATAAAGGCGAAGATGGAAGGTATATTGAAAGCTTAATTAGTGAGTACTTGAAGAGATATTTGCCAAAAGATCTGGAAGTCCTAACAGGATTTATTTTGCGTCCTGCAGTTAAAACTGGAATTAATAATAGAGCGCGAAAAAAAGATGAGGATACTCATTCTACGCAGTTGGACATTATTGTGTACGATAGTTGCCACTATCCAATTTTCCAAAGATTTGGAAATAATGTGATTGTACCCCCAGAAGGTGTGATTGCAATCATTTCTGTCAAGAAAAAATTCGGTCAAAACGATTTTAAAAATGAAACAGAAGCACTTAAAAACGCGGCTAAACTGTGCAGATATTCCACAGAGTCTGGTGAAAAAGTTAGAGGACCCTTTTTGGGCATGGTAGCTATGCATTCCATAGAAAAAGTACGGACTTCTACTCCAGAGTGGGTATTTGAACAGATCAAGCCGGTTTATAATTGCGCCGAAAATGACACTTTTGATGAAGCTGTTGGTGTGATTACAAATATCGAAGGATGGAGTGTTTTTAAGCGTAGGCCAACGGGTAATAATACGAAAGCAGAATATATTGGATTTATACATAAAACAAATGAGGAACATTTCGGCCTTCAGTTTTTGCTTACAGGGATTTTAAGTGTTTATTACGATCCAACAAGAAATGTGCGAGAGCGCCCGGGATTTACCGCATTTCCGTCGGGACGAGATGCGGATTTTGTTCTTGGGGAAATACCAATTAATGGGTTGAGGTGAAAGAGGGAGAAGAAAATGCCGATGTGGTTATGTCGCGCCGGACGATACGGCGAGTTTGAAAATAAATTTCTCGAAGATAATAGGGTATACTGTACTTGGGACAATCTCTCTGAATCAATCATGCAGTTCCCTACCAAGCAGGACTTGCAGCAATATTTTGTGGACAACAATCCAGATGTAAAGGTCAAAACAGCGATGAACTGGGCAAGCCAAGTATGGCCGTTTGCCCATGAGATGAAAAAGGGAGAGATTGTTGTCCTGCCCAGCAAGATCAAGCCTGTAATTCATTTCGGCAAGATTACGGGGGATTATGAATTCTTGCCTAACAACGACAATCCCTATTATCACGCTCATCAAGTAGATTGGTTTGCCTGCGACATCCCCCGCACGGCTTTTGACCAGGACATCTTATATTCTTTTGGGGCATTTATGACCATTTGCCGTATTAAGCAAGAAGATCGTATAAAAGCGGTCATTAATGCACATAAGCAGGGAAAGAAAGCGCCCCAAATTATTCCGCAAGAGCCGCAGGATGATGAAGAAGCACGAGATATTGAAAATGAAGCATTGGGCGTTATCACAAACCTGATGATCCAAAAGACCAAGGGGCATGGTTTAGCTAAAATCGTAGATGCCATTCTTCGAGCAAAGGGCTTTACTACATACGTCAGCCCGGCCGGACCGGATAAAGGTGTGGATATTCTGGCTTCTGCGGGCACACTTGGTTTTGGAAGCCCCAAAATCTGTGTTCAGGTTAAGTCCACGGACGCGCCGGTGGATCGGATTGTTCTGGGTCAGTTGGGCGGCGTGATGAAAAACTTTGGTGCCGAATATGGCTTGTTAGTTTCCTGGAGTGGGTTCAAATCTTCAGTCATCAACGAGACGGCCAAACAGTTCTTTGAAATCCGGCTTTGGACCCACAAAGAAATTATCGAGGAGTTCCTGCGATACTACGACCAGATGGACGATGAAATCAAAGAACTAATCCCTCTCAAAAAGATTTGGGTTGTGAGCAATGATGATCAATAATTAAAATGTTTTGATGAAGAATCCATTGTATGATATAATCAGTCTGTAAGGTGTAAATCATCCTCAATTTACTGGCAACACCATGGCAACAAAAAATCAGATAGCCTCTACTATCTGAATAATGAAAAGAATACCAATACTCTGGCCAAAATCCCATAAGCAAATCTGTTTAGAAAACTTCTAACAGGAGCGAGTGGGAGTAAGCCAACAAAGCCGGCAAAGCATTGCATCGCAATGCTTTGCCGGCTTTTATAGTGCGATATGGAGGTAAAGTGGAAATCTGGCAGAAGAATCCGACAAAGCAGATGAAACGCAGCCTGCAATGTGATATAATATGGTCCGTTAAGCAGGGGCGATATGGGGACCGCTGTTTCCCTGATTTTTGCCATGCTCTACTCTTTCTGTTAAAGGATGAAACCGTATGATTCAATATGATCCTCAACGCCGTACCATCACGCTGCACACCCGCAGCACCAGCTATCAGATGAAGATCGATGCCACCGGCGTGCTGCTTCACACCTATTATGGTGAGAAACTGCGAAAGGGAGATCTTTCCCGGCTGATTTGCCCCGAGGACCGGGGCTTCTCTCCCAACCCGGACGAGGTAGGGATGGATCGCACTTGGTCGCTGGATACTCAGCCCCAGGAGTATTCTTCCAGCGGTGTGGGTGACTTCCGGCAGCCTGCCCTGGAGGCCGACCTGGCGGATGGCAGCCACATTGTGGACCTACGCTACATCAACCACACGGTTGCCGAGGGCAAGTATGCGCTGGAGGGTTTGCCCGCCTTTTACGGTGAGGGTGTGACTGCCCAGACGCTGACCGTAGAACTCCAGGACAAGTGCAGCGGCCTGACGGTGGAGCTGCTGTATGGCGTTCTGGAGGAGTACGATATGATCACCCGGGCCGTCCGGGTGCGCAATAACGGGGCCGCCCCCATCTGGCTGACCCGGGTAACCTCCGCCTGCCTGGATTTCCCCGTTGGCAATCACGATTTCATTACCCTGGGCGGTGCCTATGCCCGGGAGCGCGAGCCGGTACGGACTGCCCTGACCCAGGGTGTCCACACCGCGGGCAGCGTCCGTGGTTCCTCCAGCCACCAGCAGAACCCCTTCCTGGTACTGTGCGATCCGGATACTACCGAGGATACTGGCCGCTGCTGGGCCATGGCCCTGGTGTACTCCGGTAATTTCCAGGCTTCGGTGGAGTACACCCAGTTCCATGAGACCCGGATGACCATGGGGATCCATCCGTTCCACTTCTGCTGGCAGCTGGCGCCCGGCGAGACCTTTACCGCGCCGGAGGCCGCTATGGTGTTCACCCGGCAGGGCCTGGGCCATATGAGCCGCCTGTTCCACCGGGCCATCCGCCTTAATCTGTGCCGGGGTCCCTGGAAGGATGCCCGCCGTCCCATCCTCATCAACAACTGGGAGGCCACTCTCTTCGACTTCGATGCGGACAAGATCTATTCCATTGCCCAGGCTGCCAGCAAGGTAGGCGTGGAAATGATGGTGATGGACGATGGCTGGTTCGGCCAGCGCAACGACGATTTCGGCGGACTGGGGGACTGGAACGTCAACCAGGAGAAGCTGCCCGGCGGACTGGCACCTCTGGCAGAGCGCATCAAGGGCCTGGGTATGAAGTTCGGCATCTGGGTGGAGCCGGAGATGGTCAATGAGAATTCCGACCTCTATCGGGCCCACCCTGACTGGGCCTTCCAGGCCCCCGGCCGTCCTGCCACCCGGGGCCGGTACCAGCTGGTGCTGGACCTCACCCGTGCCGAGGTGCGGCAGTATATTCTGGACAATCTGCGGACCATGCTCAAGAGCGCTGACATCTCCTATGTCAAGTGGGACATGAACCGCAGCCTCACCGATGTGTGGAGTGCTGGTCTGCCCGCTGAGCGCCAGGGCGAGGTGTACCACCGCTTTGTGCTGGGCGTATATGAGATCCTGGAGGCCCTCCATCAGGAGTTCCCCAATCTGCTCATTGAGGGTTGCTCCGGCGGTGGCGGCCGGTTCGACTGCGGGATGCTCTACTATACCCCCCAGATCTGGTGCTCCGACAACACCGACGCCATGGACCGGCTGCGTATCCAGTACGGTACCTCCTACTGCTACCCCTGCTGTACCATGGGTGCCCATGTGTCCGCTGTACCCAACGGCCTGACCCACCGGTCCACTCCCCTCCATACCCGGGGCGTGGTGGCCGCTGCCGGTACCTTCGGCTATGAGCTGGACCTGAATGAGCTGTCTCAGGAGGAACTGGAGGAGGTGGCGGTCCAGATCGACGCCTTCCGGTCCTACTGGGATGTGGTGATGCGGGGGGACTATTACCGCCTGACCGACCCCTTCCGGCATGAAAGTTTCTGTGCCTGGATGCACGTCTCACCCGACCGGGAGCGGGCGGTAGTCAGTGTGGTCCAGACCCAGCGCCACGCCAATCCGGTGCGCCCCCTGCTGCGGATGAAAGGCTTGGACCCGGACAAGGACTATCTGGTGGAGGGTAAGGTATACGGAGGCGACGAGCTGATGTACGCGGGACTGGCCCTCCCGTTCCTGGACGAGTGCCAGGCGGTACAGTATCAGATCAAAGCGGTATAAAAAAGAGGATCTGCTGCATTGTGCAGCAGATCCTCTTTTTTCATTGGTTACTCCAGCACCCAGGCGGCGGCCTGCCAGGGCTGGAACTCCAGCGTCCCGGGGACGGCGGGCGCTTCATCCCAGTTGGCGATGAGCAGACGGCTCTTCCGGCCCGCCAGCTCTTCCGGCAGGGCGAAGGCCGCCGACTGGCCGGACAGGTTGCACACGGTGAGCAGGGTCTTGCCCTCCAGGGTGCGCAGGTAGGCAAACAGCTGGGGATGGTCCGGCAGGATCAGCTTGTAGCTGCCGTACACGATGAGCTCGCTGTCCGGGGAATTGCGGCGCAGGGCGATGAGCTTCTGGTAGTAGCGGAACACGGAGTCCGCCCGGCCCAGCTGTTCCTTGGCGTTGATCTCCCGGTAGTTGGGATTGACCATGATCCAGGGATCGCCGGTGGTAAATCCGGCGTTGGGGGAGTCGTCCCACTGGAAGGGGGTGCGGGCGTTGTCCCGGCTCTTGTAAGCGATGGCCTCCAGCAGTTCCTCCGGCTGAAAGACGCCTCGGGCGGTGAGGTCATGGTAGGCGTTGATGGACTCCAGGTCCCGGTAGTTCTCAATGGGCCCAAAGGGCACGTTGGTCATGCCCAGCTCCTCCCCCTGATAGACGTAGGGGGTGCCCTGCATCAGGTGGAGGCAGGTGGCGATGCACTTGGCCGACAGTTCCCGATACCGGGGGGAGTCGTCTCCCAGCCGGGAGACGATGCGGGGCTGATCGTGATTGCAGAAGTAGAGGCTGTTCCAGGCCACGTCCTCCAGCTCGTTCTGCCACCGGGACAGCAGCTTCTTGAGGGCTACCAGATCGATCTTTCGGGTACTCCATTTGCCAGTGACCGCGTCGCCGCCGTCCAGGTCCACGTGCTCGAACTGGAATACCATGTTCAGCTCGGTGCCCTGGGCGTTGGCGTACTGCTTGGCCTGGTCGATGGTTACACCGGCGCACTCACCCACGGTGAGCAGGTCATACTTGGAGAGTACCTTCCGGCGCATCTCCTGCAAATACTCGTGGACGTGGGGGCCGTTGCAGCAGCCCAGATTGCAGGAGGCATAGGGGGCGCCGCCGGTGGGCATATCGGGCAGACCCTCCCGCTTGGAGATCATGGAGATCACGTCCATGCGGAAACCGTCGATACCCTTGTCGCACCACCAGGTCATCATGTCAAAGACGGCGTTACGCACCGCTGGATTATCCCAGTTCAGGTCGGGCTGCTTGGGGGAAAAGCAGTGGAGGTAGTACATATCGGTGGCGTCATCATAGGTCCAGGCGGAGCCGGAGAAGGCGGAGCCCCAGTTGTTGGGCTCTTTACCCGCCTTGCCCTCCCGCCAGATGTAGAAGTCCCGCTTGGCGTTGTCACGGGATTGGCGGCTCTCCACAAACCAGGCGTGCTCGTCAGAGGTGTGGTTGACCACCAGATCCATAACGATCTTGATTCCCCGGGCGTGGGCCTCGGCCAGCAGGCGGTCAAAGTCGGCCATGGTGCCGAACTCCTCCATAATGGCCTGATAGTCGCTGATGTCGTAGCCATTGTCGTCGTTGGGAGAGCGGTAGACGGGGGAGAGCCAGATCACATTGGCGCCCAGCTCCTTGATGTAGTCCAGTTTGCTGGTGATGCCGCGCAGATCGCCAATGCCGTCGCCGTTGGAGTCACAGAAGCTGCGGGGATAGATCTGATAGATGACGCTCTCTTTCCACCATGCTTTGTTCATGACCAATCACTCCTCCGTGTGCAGGTACCAGGCAAAGCCGTAGGGGTAGAGCTTTACCTGCCTGAGATCATCAAAGGTCCCGCCGTAGATCAGCTCCTCAAAGGGACCCTGGTCAGCGTTGGAGACGGTGACAAATTCCTGGCTGAAATTGAAGAAGGCGATGAGCTTGCGGCCCTGGTACCACCGGCCGATGCCCAGCACCCGGCTGTCCCCGGTGTCAAAGGTCCACATCTCCGCCCGGGCGTCGAAGGCGGGCTCTGCTGCCCGCAGCTCCTCCAGCCGGCGCAGGCCGATGAACTGCTTGCCCTGGCGGGTGGTGGGATCGTGGCGCATCTTGGCCAGGTCCCACTGGAAGTCGCCCCGGTGGATGTAGCGGCTGTCGTCCCACTTCTCGCCGTCGTGGTGGTAGGAGTAGTCGTTGAGCTGCCCCACTTCGTCCCCGCTGTACAGCACGGGGATGCCGCTCTGGGTGAGCATCCAGGCGTGGAGCATCAGGTCGCAGGAGATTGCCCGCTCCAGCTTGAAGGGGTCACGCTCATAGTCGGCGGCCTCCACGCCGCACAGGGAGGCGGTGGTGCCGCACAGCCGGGCGTCGCCCAGCCGGGGATCGTCGTTGTAGAGTTCGCCCCGGCTGTTGCTGCCGGGCAGCTTACCGGTAAAGAAATCATTGAGATACTTCTTGTGGGCGACCTCGTCGGTGCCGAAGTGCTCCTTCAGCCAGGGGTAGTCCAGGCCCCAGCCGATGTCGTCGTGGCAGCGCAGATAGTTGAGGAAGAGAAAGTCCCGGGGCAGGGCGCACACCGCGTCCACCTGGTGGCGCAGCAGGGACACATCGGCGGTGGCCAGGGTGTGCCAGGTGGTGGCCATGGTGGTCACGTTGTAGAGCATATGGCATTCCGGTTTGTCGGTGGAGCCGAAGTAGGGAGCCACTTTGGCGGGCTCCATGACCACTTCGCCCAGCAGCAGCACGCTGGGGCAGACGATCTCGCACACCATGCGCATCATCCGTACCAGGGTGTGGACCTGGGGCAGGTTGCGGCAGTCGGTGCCCAGCTGCTTCCAGATGTAGGGCACCGCGTCCAGCCGGATCACGTCGATACCACGGTTGGCCAGGTAGAGCAGGTTCTCGGTCATGTCGTTAAATACCATGGGGTTAGCGTAGTTCAGATCCCACTGGTAGGGATAGAAGTTGGTCATGACCACCTGCTTGCAGTCGTCCAGCCAGGTGAAGCTGCCGGGGGCCGTGGTGGGGAAGACCTGGGGCACGGTCTTCTCAAACTCCTGGGGGATATCCCAGCTGTCGTAGAAGAAGTAGCGCTCCCGGTAGCCGGGCTCGCCTGCCCGGGCCTTTTTGGCCCACTCGTGGTCCTCGCTGGTGTGATTCATGACGAAATCCAGACAGAGGCTGATGCCGTCCTTCCGGCAGGAATCCGCCAGGTGCTCCAGGTCGGCCATGGTGCCCAGCTCGGGCTGTACCTTCCGGAAGTTGGAGACGGCGTAGCCGCCGTCGCTGCGGCCCTTGGGGCTCTCCAGCAGGGGCATCAGATGGAGATAGTTGACCCCGCACTCCTTCAGATAGGGCAGCTTCTCAGCCACCCCATTGAGGGTGCCGGCAAAGGCGTTGGTGTAGAGCATCATGCCCAGCAGCTCCCGGCGGCGGTACCAGTTGGGGTCGGCTTCCCGCTGGGCGTCCTGCACCCGCAGGTCCGCCTTGCGGTCCTCCCAGCTCCGGCGGAGCATCTGGGTGAAGTAGTCAAAGGCGCCCAAATCGCCGTGGTACAGCTCGCAGTAGAGCCACTTCAATTCATCGTAGTGACGGGCCAGACGGTGCTCAAAGACGGAGGAATCTTCTCCGATCCCCACCTGGGCGGGGGTCAGGGGCGCTGCCGCCTTAGTTTTCTTTTTGGGTTTGGACACCTTGGGGGCGGCTGTCTCCGCCGCCTGCTGGATCAGCCGGTCGGTCTGTCCGGCAGTGGTCGGGGCGGCTTCCTTGGTCTGCTTACGCTTCATGGGCGTTGTCTCCTTCCTCCAGCTCCGCCATGGTGGGCATGGCGGGAATGGCTCCGCTGCGGGAGCAGGTCTTGGAGGCCGCCCGGTTGGCAAAGGCAAGGATGGCTTCCAGTTCCGGGGCAGTCAGGCCCTCCAGAGGCTTTTCGCCCCGGCTCACCAGACGGCTGAGCACTGCGCCCAGGAAGGTGTCCCCGGCGCCGTTGGTATCGGCCACAGTAGTGGCTACGCCGGGCACCAGGCCGGTCCGGCCCTGCCAGCGGTAAAAAGCGCCCTTGTCGCCCAGGGTCACAAGGATCAAGCGAATCCCTTCAGCCTCCAGCCGATGGGTTCCCTCTTCGGGGTCGTCGGTGCCGGTGATGAGAGGCAGCTCCTCGTCGGACAGCTTGAGCACGTCCACCAGGGGCAGGGGCTTCTTCATCCACTCTACCGCCTCCGCCTGGCTGTTCCACAGGGCGTCTCTGTAGTTGGGATCGTAGCTTACCAGCACACCGGCCTCCCGGGCTCTCTGTGCGGCAAAGAGGGTGGCCTCCCGGGCGGGACCGGCGGTCAGGCTGACCGAGCCAAAGTGGAGCACTTTGCTTCTGGCGATCAGCCCAGTGTCCACCTCTTCCGGCTTCAGGTTGCAGTCTGCCCCCCGCACAAAGCGGAAGGAGCGCTCGCCGGTGTCGGACACGGCCACCACAGCCATGGTGGTGGCAGCATCGTCGGTCCGCAGGCCAGACACGTCTACCTGGTTCTCAGTCAGTACCCGGGTCAGGTAGGCGCCGAATCCGTCCTGGCCTACCTTTCCGATAAACGCGGTATTGGCCCCCAGCCGGGCGGCAGCAACTGCTACGTTGGCAGGTGCGCCACCGGGATTGGCGGCAAACAGCGGTACCTTTTGCTCATTGACCCCGGTCTGGGTCAGGTCGATCAATACTTCTCCAATGGCGGTAATATCCATCATGGACAATCCTTCCCTTTCTCCTTGAAATAGGTCCTCAGCCGTCCTCCCTGAGGGTAAGCAGCTGCTCCACCGGACCTTCCAGCCGGTCCTTCAGGCCGTATACCACATGGCTGACCACATAACGGCCGCCGTCCACAAATATCTCAATCAAATGGTCGTCTACAAATACATCCAGCCGGCAGCAATCCTCGTCCAGCGCCGGAGTCTGGGCGGTGGTCCGATAGTTGGGCAGATGGGGGAATACCTGGCTGCGGTCAGTGACGATCCGGCCGTCCTCCAGCGCAATGCGGTAGCCGCACACGTCCAGCACGTCCCCGGACCGAAGGGTGGTTTTCAGCCGGAAGGGACGGTTCCGCACCGCCTGGTCCCAGCTGCCGTCCACAGGACGGAAAAGCCCTTCCACATTGGGATGGGGGACAAAGCAAACCTTGCCCTGCCGCAGCTCCAGCACCCGGGGCAGGCTCATCATGCCATTCCAGGGTCCCCGGCCGTCCCCAGGGTCCTCTGCCGCCTGGGGCATCCGCATCCAGGCGATGAGCACCCGACGGCCCTCCTGATCCACAGCGGTCTGGGGGGCATAGAGATCCAGACCATAATCTACAAACTGCATCGGCCCCTTGAGGGCCAGGGTGCAGGTCCGGTGGTCGAAGTCCGCCAGTCCCCACATGGCATGATGAGCGTATTCGAGCTCCGGCTCGGTGACGCCCATGGGGGAGCCCAGGAGCACAAATTCATTCCCCAGCCGGAACAGGTCGGGGCACTCCAGCATGGTGCGGAATTCGGGGGAGGTATACTGGTTCATATAGGCCCAGTGCAGACAGTCCCGGCTGCGGTAAAAGAGGGCCTTGCCCTGCTCCTTGCGGAAGGTGCTGCCCAGGATCATGTAATAGAGCCCGTCCTGTTCCCATACCTTGGGATCTCTGGTGTCCTTGGGATCGCCTATGGATTCGTCGGCCAGCACCGGGATGATCTGACGCTTGGCTCCCATGTTGTCAAAGGTCCGGCCGTCGTCGGAGATCACCATGGCCTGGCTGGTCACGAAGGAGTCGTCGGGCGGAATGTGGATGTCCTCCTCGTCCTGCTTGAGGTAACGCACGGCGGAGTAGTACAGGCAAAGCTTTCCGTCCAGCTCCAAGGCGCTGCCCGAAAAGACGCCGTTCTGATCGTAGCCCTTGGTGGGGTAGAGGGCCACCCCCAGGTGCTCCCAATGGACCAGGTCGCGGCTTACCGCGTGGCCCCAGTGCATGGTGCCCCACCGGGGGGCATAGGGGAAGTGTTGGTAAAAAAGGTGGTACTCGCCTCGATAATAAATAAAGCCGTTGGGATCGTTGATCCAGTTTCCCGGCGCTTTCAAATGCAGGGTATCTTTCCACATGGGTGTGCTTTTTCTCCTTTCCCTGTAGCCCCTGGGGGCAATGCTGAAAGCCAGTATAACCGAAATTCTACCACAAGGGCAAGAGGCCCTTGTGGTAGAATTGAATGGTTTTTGTTATTTGACTGCGCCGGAAACAACGCCGCCGATGATCTGCTTCTGGAGGATCACATAGAGGATGAGGATGGGGATGACGCACAGCAGCAGGCCGGCCATGATGGTGCCGTAGTCGGCGGAATAAGTACCGTAGAAGCTGTAGGTGGACAGGGGCAGAGTGAGCAGCTCCTTGTCGGTCAGCACCAGGGAGGGCAGCAGGTAGTCGTTCCAGAAGGCCAGGGAGTTGAGGATGACCATAGTGGCGATGATGGGCTTGAGCAGGGGGAAGACGATCTTGAAGAAGGTTTGCCGGTGGGTGCAGCCGTCGATGTAGGCCGCCTCCTCCAGGGCGATGGGGATGTTGCCCTTGATGAAGCCGTGGAACATGAACACCGACATGGCCATGGAGAAGCCGGTGTGCATGAAGATCAGGGTGATGCGGTGGTTGAGCACGTTGAGGGTGCCGCCGTAGATGCTTACCAGGGGGATCATGATGGCCTGGAAGGGAATGATCATGGAGGCCACCATCAGGGCAAAGGCGATCTTGGAGATCATGTTGTTGCGGCGGACGATGTAGTAGGCCAGCATGGAGGACAGCAGGGTGACCAGCACGGTGGCCGAAACGGTGACGATAAGGGAGTTCTTAAAGGCATTGAGGAAGTCCATCTGGGTAAAGGCCTTCACGAAGTTGTCAAAGGACAGACCCTTGATGGTAAACAGCCAGGAGAAGGGGTCGGTGATGATATCCCGCTTTTCCTTCAGGGAGTTGATGACCACCATGATGAAGGGGAACATATAGGCGATGAAGATGATGATCATGCCGGTCATGGCCAGCGCGTTGGCGACCTTGCGCTTGGTGCCGCCGATGGTCGAGTTATTCATTATGCATCCACCTCACGTTTCTTGGTCAGGTACACCTGAATACCGCTGATGATAGCCACGATCACAAACAGGATCAGGGCCTCAGCCTGGCCCACGCCGAACTGACGGGAGGTAAAGGCCTTTTCGTAGACGTGCATGGCGGCCATCTCGGTGGTGCCGTAGGGAGCGCCGGCAGTCAGGGACAGGTTCACATCGTACACCATGAAGGCACGGGACAGGGTGAGGAACAGGCAGATGGTGATGGAGGACATCATCAGGGGCAGGATGATGTGACGCAGCTTGGTCCAGCCGGTGGCGCCGTCGATGCTGGCGGCCTCCATCACGTCCTTGTTCAGGCCCATGAAGCCGGCCACATAGATGAGGATCATGTAACCGGACAGCTGCCATACGGAGACGAACACCAGAGCCACAAAGGCCAGGGTGGGGTCAGACAGCCAGGAGGCGCCGAAGAGCTCCCAGCCGGTGGCCTCGCCGATGCCCACGAACACACGGGAGAATACGAACTGCCAGATATAGCCCAGCACCAGGCCGCCGATCAGGTTGGGGGTGAAGAAGCCGGCCCGGAAGAAGTTCTGACCCTTAAAGCCCCGGGTCAGCAGGTAGGCGATGGCAAAGGCCAGAATGTTGACCACCACTACCACGACCACCACATATTTGAAGGTCAGCAGCAGGGAGGACCAGAACTGGCTGTCTTTCAGTACGCTGAGGAAGTTGGCGCCGCCGATGAAGTTCTTTGTATCAGAGACGCCGTTCCAGTCGGTCAGGGTCAGATAAATGCCGTAGATAAAGGGGATGATTACCACTGCCGCGAAACAGAACAGGCCGGGCAGGGCAAATCCGCAAAAATCTTTTCCTCCGCTTTTTCTTTTCATCCTAGCTCCTCCTTATTGCTGCTCGTCCCAATAGGCCACGATGGAATCGATCAGCTCCGCCCGGTCGCTTCTGTCGGCCAGATACTTCTGCATGGCGGCGCCCAGAACAGACCAGTGGTCGTTGGGGACAATGGCGGACGCGTTGAAGGCGGCACCCTCATGCACCCGGCTGTAAATGTCCCGGCTCAGGGGATCGGAAGGCTCATAGGGGTTGTTCTGGAAGGGAGGGATGATCTTGCAGGTTTTCACCAGCATCTGCTGGCCGATCTCGCTGAACACGATCCAGTTCAAAAACTCCTTAGCCGCAGCCTGCTCCTGCTCTGTGGCCACGACCCCGTCCAGCATGACCTGCTTGGAGGGAGAGGCCTGGATCTGCTGGTTAGCGAAATCGTCGGGGTCATTGTTCATGAAGTAGGGCAGGAAGCCGTACTCATCGTCCTCCTCGGCGTCGGCCTCGGCCAGGTTGGGCCAGGCCCAGTTGCCGTTGAACCAGAAAGCAGTCTTGCCGTCGGCCAGGTCAATGGCCATCTCGTCATAGTCGGCGCCCAGAGGGTCACGATAGGCCACATTGTACTTCTTCAGGATATCAAACATATCCAGGAACTGGGACATACGGTCATAGGTGGTCAGATCCAGCTGACCGTCCTTAATGAGGTTGATACACTCGGCGGCGCCGTCAGAGGTGCCGTCGTAGGTCTCATAGATGTACTGCAGGTGATGGGCGCCCAGGGACCAGTCCTCCATAGCCAGGGAGATGGGGTGCTCCATGCCGGCTTCCACCAGCCGGTCCAGCAGGGCCACAAAGTCGTCCTGGGTCCGGATGGTAGTGGGATCAAAGGGCTCGCCCAGGGTCTCCTCGATGACTTCCTTGTGGTAGATGATGCCGCGGCCCTCAATACAGAGCGGGAAGCTGTATACCTTGCCGTTGATTTCGGTGGTATAGCCCTCTGCCTCGGCGATCCAGGGCTGGTCGGACAGGTCAGCCGCCTTTTCCTCAGCCAGGGCGATGACGTCGGTGGTGTCCAGAATGGACAGCGTGGGGGGATTACCAGAGTTGTACAGGCTGACTACTTTGGTATAGGGGGAGTCGCCGTCAGTGACGGGCATGACTTCCACGTGTACACCGGACTTTTCCTCGAAGGCCGCTGCCATTTCCACCAGAGCGGTCTGGATCTCGGCCTTGGAGTTGAGCAGGGTGATGTTGGTGCCGCTCAGGGACGGGTCGTACTCAAAGGTGTCCACCGACATATCGATGGGCTCCACCACTTCCACCGCATTGGGGTCGTCCGGGTCGCTGGCGAAGCCGAATCTGCATCCGGACAGCAGTCCGGTCATCAGAGCGGCCGAAAGACCCAACGCAAGGAATCTGGTCGGTGCGTGTTTCTTCATTGTCTCTCCTCCTGTTTCCTCTTTTTTTGATTTGGTGACGAAAGCATATAAAAACCGGTTGTGTAACCGGTAATGGAACCGGTTATTCTTAAACAATATTACTCCCTATAATAAGCTTCCGTCAATGCTTTTCCCATGCTGGAAATATTTTTGTAAAATCCGCCTCATTTCCAGTGTTTGAAATTATGCACAATTACACCCAGCTTCCCCGAGACCAAGGGATTGCATCCATTTCTTCTCTTTGCTATAATAAAATTCAATCAATTCCGAGAAGAAATCGCGCATTTATCTTCAAGGTTTTACCAGCCGTGTGTTCTGTCTGCGCCAAAGCAGATTGGTACATGACCTCGGCAGATTGAAGGGCTTGATATGGAAGAGAAAAAAAGAGTGACCTTTGACGACATTGCCAGATATACCAATTTTTCCAAGACAACCATATCCAGATATTTTAACGACCCGGATTCTTTGACGGAGAAAAGCCAGCAAATCATTTCCGATGCACTGGAGAAGCTGGATTACCATGAGAACCGGGTGGCCCGCATTCTGGCCATGGGAAAGACGGAATTCATCGGCGTCATCGTCCCTGAGTTTTACCACCGCTTTTATTCAGAGGTGCTCAACCAGATTCTGGCCACTTACGAGACCTTTGGCTATAAATTCCTGGTGTTTATCGGCAACAATAATAAGGAGAGCGAGCGCCGGTACATCAAAGAGCTGCTCTCCTATCAGATCGAGGGCATGATTGTATTGAGCCACACCCTCTCCTCCCAGGAGTTGGCTCAGTTTCAGATCCCGGTGGTGGCCATCGAGCGGGAGGACCAGTTCGTGTGCAGCGTGAATACCGACAATGAGGCGGGAGGACGGCAGGCGGCTGCCCTGCTGGAGGAGCAGCAGTGTGATATTCTGATCCATATCAACTCCCCTACAGATCCCCGCATCCCTGCCTACGGGCGCATCCGGGGGTTTGAGGATTATTGCCAGACCAACGGTCTGGCTCATGAGGTGATTCTGCGGGAGCTGGACCGGTCCTATGAAGAGGACCAGGCCATCCTGCAGGACATTCTGAGGAAATGGGACAAGAAATACGCCCGCAAGAAAATCGGTGTGTTTATGGCCAACGATACTACGGCCAACACCCTGCTGAACCTGATTATCCGGCGGTATGGTTATCTGCCCAAGGAGTATTGCATCGTTGGGTTTGATAACTCGCCCACGTCCAGAGAGGCCATTATTCCGCTCAGTACAGTTGGGCAGCAGGTGGACCGGCTGGCCCATGAGGCGGTCCAGCTGTTGGTGGACCAAATCAAGGTCCGCAAACAGGGAAAGCCGCTGGCGGAGTCGGCCCCCGTCCATAAAATTGTCCCTCCTGTCCTGTTCCGGCGGGCCACCGCCGGAGGCGTGGATGTAATCTGAGGGCTGAACGATAAAAACCGGCGGACTGCTGTAACAGCAGTCCGCCGGTTTTTTATCGCACGTTCTGGCCGGAACTTCCGGGGCGGCAAGAGACAGTCGAAATGTTCCGCTGAATGAAGGGAAAGGAATGGAAGCAGCAGACGAAGAGGGACTGTCTGATATTTGCCGCAGCGGGGAGGCAGTTCCGGGGGCACAGCGTCAATATTCCATGACGATATTGCCTTCCAGATCGACGATCACACGTTGTTCATCCTGGGTTTCCGCCTTGGCATAGCCGTCGGAATAATAGGCGCTCACATCCTGGATACCCTTGTCGTAGGGGACATACAGGATCTCCATATCCTCATTGACAGCAACAGTGGCGTAGTCCTCAGTGCCGCCAATGCCGGTGATGTTGCCCTGATCATCCTTGAGGACGGGCGCCGGACCCACATAGACCCCGTTCTTGATGGCCAGGGAGCCGTCCATGTGGGAGTGCTCGTAGGCGTCGGTGGGGAAGAAGGTCTCGCCTTCGGCGTTGATGAAGTTGAAGTCGGTACCGCCCCGGCTGGAGAGGTGGGAGGAGACCTCCACCCAGTCGGTGTTGTTGAAGTTGCTGGTGATGGTGGAATAGTGGCTGTCGGCTACATCAAAGACCACGTTGCCGCTCTTGTCGATGAGCTGGTTTTCCACCACCGCGATGCCGTTGTCGGCGAAGGGACCGCCCCGGGAGCTCAGGCCCCGGATGACGATATTGCCTTCCACATCCATGTAGCCGTACTCAGAGTACCCCTTCGGGGTGTTCTTGAAATCAAAGCTCACCATGCCATTGGATACCTGGACCAGATAGTAGTCCTCCTGGGGTTCAATGACATACTCAAACTGATCGTTGATGACGGCCTTGTTGTCCACCACGGCGTAACCGTCGTCGGAAAAGGCGGTGAAGCTCTCTTCCTCCCGGGGCTCAAAGACGATCTCCCCGTCCTCCAGGTAGAAGTAGCCGGTGCCCAGTTTGGTGCCGTCGGCCTCACATACCGTCCCCACGGCGATGCCGTTGGCGGAGAAGGCCAGCTCGTCAAAAAAGCGCATGAAGATATAGTCCGAGACAAAGTTGCCCTCCCGGTCAATGAGGCGGAACTCGTCGCTGTTGCTGCCAGTGCGGACAAAGGCGGTGCCGTTGACTTGGAAATCACGGGCAAAGGTATACTGAGGCTCGATTACCCATGTCCCCTGGGGATTTTTGTAGCCGTATTTTCCTGTCTCGCTGTCCTTGGCGGGGGTCATGCCGTACTGGAACAGGGCGTCGGGATCGTAGGTGTCGGTGTAGGAGGCGCTGCCGCCGGCCGGCTCCGATCCACCGGCGGAGCCGGAGGGGGACTGGCCGGAGGACTGTCCGCAGGCGGAGGCCAGCAGAAGCAGGCTGCTCAGCGCTGTCAGTGCAAAAATTTTTCCGGTTGTGCGCTTCATAGTGTCAGATCTCCTTTTCAGATAGGGTGGCTTATTCGAGAAATTGGGGCAGCTTTTTCAGGGCTCGCTGGGCCCGTTTTTTGACCCGCTCGTAGTCGATATTCAAGCGGATGGCAATTTCTCTGATGGTGTGTCCTTCAAAGTATTTCAGCTGCAAGATCTCACGGTCCAGTTCGGGGAGCCGGGCCAGCGCCTGACGGAAGTGCTCCTGTTGTTCCCAGACTGCGATGGGATCATCAGGTGGGTCTGCCGACTGTGCTGCCAGCCATTGCTGCTGATTTTGCCTCCAGCGCCGAATGGCTTTGCGCTCGGAGATGGCCGTCAGATAGGCTCGCAGACTTCCTTTTTCCGGATCGAACTGCTTTCTTTGCAGATAAAAGTCAGAAAAGGTATCCTGCACGCAAATATGAATATCCTCGTCGCAATCCAGCTTTTGAGCGGCGGCAAAGCGAACCGGCTCCCCGTAGCGCTTCCACAGCAGGTCCATACCTGCAGTGGGATCAGCATCCAACAGTTCCAGCAGCTGTCGATCGTCCAAGTGTGTCCCTCCCTTCCACATACTAATTGCAGGCAAAAGGGAAAAAGGGGACAGCTGGACAAAAGATTGGGAAAAAATCCGCCTCCTTCCAATGGGGAAGGAGGCGGATTTGATAGAGGTACTATGGAATGGTGACGGGGATATCGAAGGGGTGGTTCCAGCGTAAGACAGGATCGGTAAAGGTAAGATCTGTGGCATAGAGGCCGGGTGCGTGGCGCAGCAGCAGGCTGGTCAGCCGGGGTTCACCCTCCTCAAAGACATATTGCCGCTCGCAGGCGCCGGAAAAGTAGGCCTCGTCGGTCAAAAAGAGCTGAAGACCCACATCTACCAGGGTATAGTCCTCCATGCCGGAGTGGAGGGAGAGGTCCAGCCGGGACACCAGAGGGGCCTCCTGGGGCTTTTTAATCCCGCCGGAGGGGTAAGTGATGACGGCGGCGGCAAACTGCTCCAGAATTGCCGGATCAGACCCTATTCCGGTGATGGATGTCAGCTCGATCCGGCCTGAGAAGCAGGTATAGACCGGTCCCACAGGCAGAACCTGACCCTGCTGCTGGGGCAGGGGAATGGCCATATGCCAGCTTTCCGGCGCCGTCAGGTAGAGGTAGGGCACATGGAGGGTGTAATCCCCGGCGGGGATGTCTCCAAAGTTCCAGTCACTGGCGTCGTTCTGCCGTCCGGGCTGATATTCTCCCTCATATACGGTGCCGTCGGCGGCCGTCAGGGTAATGGGCGCGTCCGTGGCGCCCAGAGCAGTCAATGGGCTGCGGGTCAGCGTGCTGGTGGGAATCATATATTTGTCGGAGGAGGCGGGGGACAAATTAAGAATCACTGCGCCGTCGGTCCGGCGTGGCGTAGCGGTAAGGCTGTAGTTTCCCGATGTGCCGGTGTAGGAAGGCCGCTCCGGTTCCGGCTGTACCGTCATGGAAATGGTGAAGGGGTGGTTCCAGCGGTAACAGAGTTTTTCCGCAGGCAGAGAGAGGGTGGCCTGATCCAGCCCGTTCGGTGTGCCTACCACATAGCCTCGGAACTGGGTATATTGCCCGTCCGAATCATAGACCGGCTCTGTCCATAGACCGGCCTCCACATTGTGGTAGGTCGTATTGTTCAGTATCACAGTGCCGGCCCCGTCCTCCAATACCGGAATGGCTGCCGGGACACGCTCCGGGTCCTCTCCCTCCCAGGTGGCCTCCGTAGCCCACCAGGTGTAGCCAGCCTCGTCATAGGAGTGGGAAATGGTGCTACAGTAGGCGGTGACGTCGTCAATGGAGAAGGGGCGATCCAGAGTCAGCGTACCGCCGGGCAGGGAGAGGGAGGCCGGTGCTCCGTCAGAAGCAGAGAGGGACAGCTGTACCGTGGGGGAGTCTGTACCGGCGGCTGGATATTGATAGACATAGGGGACGTTGAGCACATAATCCCCCGGCTCAGCAGGGCCGAAATACCAGTCCAGATAGGTATCGCCATTGAAGGGAGAATAAGAGGCAGGCTCGCCCTCCAGTACGGTGCCGTCCGGCGCGGTAACGGTGATAGGCAGCTGAGGTCCTCCGTAGTCGCTCCAGATCCCTTTGGTCAGGGAGGGAGAGGTCTTGAATGGGCCGGTGTTCAGCGGGTGGATGGAGACCACCAGCTCCCCATTTTCAAGCCGGGGCACCGCCAGCAGGCCGCCGTCGGCCTCAGTCACCGAGTAGAATCCGGCCTGCTCCAGGGCAGTTTCCTCCGCGGCCACCAAGGTGATAGGCAGGTCGGTACCATCCAGGGTCAGAATCAGCTCCAGGGAGGAGGCGGAGGACTGCGGCAGATCTCCCTCATAGATCAGCCGCAGGGAGTAAGCTCCGAGAACGTCCAGCCCGTTCTGGCTGATGGAGATGGGCTGGAGGTTATCCAGGCCGCTGAGAGAGATATCCAGAGGCGTGAGGTAGGGACTGGTTTGGCCGTACAGGCTCAGATCGGCCAGAAAGGAGCCGTTCTGCCAATAGGCGTCCTCCAGATGGATCTCGTACAGCTCACCCTGAATGACAGCGCTTTGCTCCAGAATGTAGGTGCCGGCCTGAGGATCGGAGTCAACGCCGTAGCCGGACACGAAGCCGAAATGGCGCAGGATCATGTAGGCGCAGGCAGCCAGCGCGGCCAGGATGAGGGCCACCAGCAGACCCAGGGACAGCGCCCGCAGCAGCTTTTTCAGACTGCGCTGCTGCCGCTTTTTCACCGTCTCATAAGGCAGGCCCAGGGAGGCGGCGATCTCACGGGCCGTCAGTCCGCCGTAATATTTCAGGCGGATGATCTGTTGGTCTACCGGGTCCAGCTCCGACAGGGCCCGCTCCAGTTCATCCTGCTGTTCTATATGGGCGAAGGGGTCCGCTGGTTCCTCCGGCGGTGGTGAGGAGGAACGCTCCCAACGGCAATTTTCCTGGTACCGGCGGATGGCACACCGCCGGGCGATGACGGCCAGGTATCCTTTCAGGGTGCCCTTGCTGGGATCAAAGTGGTCCCTCTGTAAGTAGAATTCCGAGAAGGTCTCGTTGACACACTCCTTGATATCTTCGGCACTTTGAAGATAGGTGCGGCACACCGACCAAAGCAGGCCGCTGTACCCTTCGATCAAGTCCGCCATGCCCTGCTCCGGATCCCGGTCCAGAAGGACCAGCAGCTTCCGGTCCTGCTCCATGAACACATCGCCCCTTTTCCTGAGAAGCTTTATTTATGTATTATCTCATGAGCTGGAAAATGGGACAAGTGCTGGAAATCAGAGCGCAAAAAATAAAAAGACCTGCCATCCGCAAAATGCGGACGGCAGGTCTTTTTAGAAAGCTTACAGATAGCTCTTCAGCTTCTCCACCATGTCGGTGTGCTCCCAGGGCAGATCGATGTCGGTACGGCCGAAGTGACCGTAAGCAGCAGTCTGCTCGTAGATGGGACGGCGCAGGTCCAGCTTCTCGATGATCTTGGCCGGACGCATATCAAAGCACTCGTTGACGATAGCGGACAGCTTCTCCTCGGAGAGGACGCCGGTGCCGTAGGTGTCCACCAGCACGCTGACGGGGTGAGCCACGCCGATGGCGTAGGCCAGCTCGATCTGGCACTTGCGGCACAGGCCAGCAGCCACCAGGTTCTTGGCGATGTAGCGGGCCATGTAGGCAGCGGAGCGGTCCACCTTGGTGGGGTCCTTGCCGGAGAAGCAGCCGCCGCCGTGGGCAGCGGAACCGCCGTAGGTGTCCACGATGATCTTACGGCCGGTGAGGCCGGTGTCGCCCACAGGGCCGCCCACCACGAAGCGGCCGGTGGGGTTGACGTAGAACTTGGTGTCCTTGGTGATGTACTGAGCGGGGATGATGGGCTTGATGATTTCCTCCACCACGGCCTCACGCAGGTCCTTCAGAGCGATATCGGGGTCGTGCTGGGTGGACACCACGATGGCGGGGCAGGAGAGCACCTTGCCGTTGTCGTCGTACTCCACGGTGACCTGGCTCTTGCCGTCGGGGCGGAGCCACTTCAGCTTGCCGGCCTTGCGCACATCGGTGAGCTGGCGGGACAGCTTGTGGGCCATGGAGATGGGGGCGGGCATCAGCTCGGGGGTCTCATCGCAGGCATAGCCGAACATCATGCCCTGGTCACCGGCGCCGATGAGGTCGGCGGCGTCGGTGCCGCCCTCCTGGTGCTCAAAGGACTGGTTGACGCCCATGGCGATGTCGGGGGACTGCTCGTCAATGGCGGTCATAACGGCGCAGGAGCGATAGTCAAAGCCGTAGGCGGGATCGGTGTAGCCGATGCGCTGCACGGTGCGGCGGACGATGGAGGGAATGTCGGTGTAGTGGCTGGTGGTGATCTCGCCCATTACGGTGACGATGCCGGTGGTGGTGAAGGTCTCACAGGCCACATGGGCGGTGGGGTCGGCGGCCAGGATGTCGTCCAGGACAGCATCGGAGATCTGGTCGCACACTTTGTCGGGGTGACCCTCGGTAACGGACTCCGAGGTAAACAGACGGTTTGCCATTGGTAATTACCTTCCTTTCTAAACTGGAGCAAAAACGCGCTCCGCCGGACGGCGGAGCGCATTGGGCTCTTCCATCCTCATCTTTCGATTTCCTCGCCGGATTTGGCACCTTGCAGCAAAGCAGGTTGCCGGGCTTCATCGGGCCGTTCCCTCCACCACTCTCGATAAGGCTATTCAATTGACTGTGGGTATTTTATCGACTTTTTCCCACTTTTTCAATAGACAAAAACCGGGCTTTGTATAGAGTTAGAAGAACTTGCTTCCTCAGGCCTTCCAGCCGTTGAGGTAGTCCACCTGCTCCGGAGTGAGCTTGTCGATGGCAAAACCCATGGCGGCCAGTTTGACCCGGCCGATCTCGTCGTCGATCTCGGCGGGCACCTGATAGAGCTTCTTCTCCAGGGTGTCCTGGTGCTTGAGCAGCCACTCTAGGGCCAGAGCCTGGACGGAGAAGGACATATCCATGATCTCGGCGGGGTGGCCGTTGCCGGCAGCCAGATTGACTAGGCGGCCCTCGCCGATGACATTGAGCACCCGACCGTCAGGCAGGGTAAAGCCCTCAATGTTATCCCGGCGCAGTTCGCGCTTGACAGCCATTTCCGCCAGGCTCTTCACGTCTACCTCGCAGTCGAAGTGACCGGCGTTGGTGAGGATGGCGTTGTGCTTCATAACGGCAAAGTGGCGAGGAGTGATGACGTCCTTGCAGCCGGTGACGGTGACAAAGATATCGCCGTACTTGGCGGCCTCGTCCATGGGCATGACACGGAAACCGTTCATGGTGGCGTCCAGTGCCTTGAAGGGGTCCACCTCGGTGACAATGACGTTGGCGCCCATGCCGCTGGCACGCATGGCCACGCCCTTGCCGCACCAGCCGTAGCCGGCCACCACCACGGTCTTGCCGGCCACCACCAGGTTGGAGGTGTGCATGATGGCGTCCCACACGGACTGACCGGTGCCGTACTTGTTGTCATAGTAGTGCTTGGCCTTGGCGTCGTTGACCGCCATCATGGGGCAGGGCAGGATGCCCTCCCGCTCCCGGGCCTTGAGGCGCAGGATGCCGGTGGTGGTCTCTTCGCAGCCACCGATGAGGTTTTCGCCCAGATCGGCGCACTTGCCGCCCAGCAGATCCACCAGATCGCCGCCGTCATCGATGATGAGATGAGGCTTGAACTTCAGGGTCTCAATGAGCAGATTCTCATAGTCCTCGCCCATAGCGCCGTGGATGCCGAAGGTCTCTACGCCCATATCGGCCAGACCGGCGGCTACGTCGTCCTGAGTGGACAGGGGGTTGGAGCCGGTCAGATGTACCTGAGCGCCGCCCTTGGCCAGCACATAGCCCAGATTGGCAGTTTTGGCCTCCAGATGGACGGATACGGCCACCCGCAGACCGGCAAAGGGCTTCTCCTTTTCAAAACGGGCTTCGATGCCGCCCAGAGCGGGCATAAAGTCCCGCACCCAGTTGATTTTGCGGCGTCCAGAGGGGGCCAGGGAAGGATCTTTTACAATACTCATGTCATTAACCTCCTTGGGGGGCCGCTGAGGGGCTGGGCCCGTCCCAGAAATCAAGGGTAAGCAGGGGCTTGGTTTTCCGGAAAGCCTGGACCCGCTGGTGCAGGTCCAGCAGCTGCGCCTGGGTGGGTGAGGTTGGCCCGCCGTAAGCGGGGCAGGTAAAGAACCAGCAGAACTTGGCTCCGCTGCCGATGATCCGATCGTAGTACTCCTCAGTGGCTACCCGATCCGCATTTTCCGCCGTACAGCGGCAGGCCACGCCAAAGGGGAGCCTGTGCGTCCGCAGCAGTACGGAGGCACGCTCGGCGTCCAGCGGGTCCACATCCACCTGAATGGCGGGGAAGAGGTTGCGTACCCGCAGCAAATCCTCACACAGTGAGGGGGTAATGGAGGTGGGAGGTGTAAACACGGCGAATACACAGTCGGTGTGCTTGTTGCACAGAGCGATGATCTCCTCCTGACGGGCCAGGGGATTGCCGCCGTTGAAAATAAACAGATGACAGCCTCTGGCCTTACGGGCCTCCAGCTCCTCATCCAAACTGTCAAACTCCATGGAGGGCCGTACGCCGAAGATGGATGCGCCGCAGCCGGCACAGTTCATGGCGCAGGGGAAGGACGGGTCGATGATAACGGACCAGGGGGCCTCGTCCTGTCCCAGAGCGCCGGCTTCCTTTTTGCCGGGCCACTCCAGCAGGCCCCCGTGAATGATAAAGTTCTCAAAGATCTTTTTCAGAATACTGCTGTCAATATCGGTATACATACTGCGGATCAACTGATGCCAGTTGTTGTCCGGATCGGTCATTGCCTGGTGGAACAGCGACTGGTAAGGGGGAGAGAGATGTACCCCCGCGTATCTGTCCAGCCACTCCATCAGCTTGGGGAGGTTGGCGTCCGGGTCCCGATCCAGATAATCCAGGGCCTTGGAGATACCAAAAGCCTTAAGCCGGGCCGGTATGCTCATAGATGTATACCCTCCTTTCGCCCTGTAGTGCACGGAGGTATGTCACTGCAAAAGAGGACAAACCAATCCATAATAATATAACCATATCATACAGCCACATTTTTCGCAATACCATAGACAAAACCGGCGGGCTGTAAATATTTCAGACAGAACCACCGGAGTGTCTATTGAAACGGGATTTCCATTCTTTCGATATACAATTGCAGCCGCTTGTGGTATACTAAATCGAATCACCATGTACAGCCTGCAAACGAGGAGTGAGCCTATGCGCACCGGTCTCATCACGTTCCATTTTGCCCACCACTACGGCGCTCAGCTCCAGGCCCTGGCCACCATGAAGGCCATTCAACGCCTGGGTCACGACTGCCAGATCATTGATTACCGTCTGCCCCATACCACCCGCACCAATCAGCTGTTCAAAAAGAGCCGCTCGGTGCGGGATATGGCGTCAGACGCCCATACCGCCCTCCATTATGCCGCCTTCCAGCGCCGGTTTCAGCGCTTTGAGGCCTTCGTGGCCGAGGAGATGGAGTTGTCTTCCCAGCAGTACACCGATTTCCGTCAGCTGCAGGAGGCGCCGCCGGCCTATGACGTCTATGTGGCGGGCAGCGACCAGATCTGGAATCCTTACATTTTCCAGACCAAGCAGTTTGACCCCGCCTTCCTGCTGGACTTTGTGCAGGAGGGCCGCCGCATTGCCTATGCCCCCAGCCTGGGCGTGCCCCAGCTGCCGGAGGACAAGGCTGCGGAGCTGAAGCGCTTTCTGGCACCCTTCTCCGCCCTGTCGGTCCGTGAGAAGCGGGGCCAGGTGCTGGTGCGTCAGGCAGCCGGCCGGGAGGCCCGGGTAGTGCTGGACCCCACCCTGCTGCTGAACGGCGAGGACTGGGGCAAGCTGGCCGCGGCTCCCAGACACCAGGGACCTTACATCCTGTGTTACTTTGTCTCCGATCCCGGAGAGGCGGCTCCCTATGCCCAGGCTCTGTCCAGACAGACGGGGTGGCCCATTGTCCAGCTGGCGGGAGCCCGCCGGAAGATCGACGGGGCCAAGGAGATCGTCTTTGATGCCGGCCCCCGGGAGTTCCTGGGCCTGTTCCAGCACGCCGCCGCAGTGGTGACCAACTCCTTCCACGGGGCGGCCTTCTCCCTCCAGTTCAAGAAGGATTTCTTCACCTCCATGTCCCCCAAGGAGCGGCGGGAGCCCACCTTCTCCCGGATCTACAGCCTGCTCTCCCGGCTGGGGTGCGCCGACCGCATCATCGGTCTGGATACTACTGCGCCCATCGACGCCAAGATGGACTATGACCAGGTTTATGAAAAGCTGGAGGCCGCCCGGGCGGACTCCCTGGCCTATCTGAAAGCGGCGGTGGAGGGCACCGCTCTTCCGGAGGAAATGGGCGCGGCCCAGGAGCAGGCCAAGCCCAACCTGTGCAAGGCGGAGGACTGTACCGGCTGCACCGCCTGTGCCGCTGCCTGCCCGGTTGGGGCCATTGAGATGAAACCCGACCATGAGGGCTTCCTGCGGCCTGTGGTGGGGGAGAAGTGCATCCTCTGCCGCAAGTGTGAAAACGCCTGTCCCGCCCTGACTGAGCCGGTAAAGGGCCCCGATCCCAACTGCGCCCACGGGGTGTGGAACAAAAATGACGAGGTGCGCTCGGGCAGCTCCTCCGGCGGCGTGTTCTCTCTGCTGGCCGGCCATGTACTGGACCAGGGAGGCGTGGTGTACGGCGCTGCCTTTGACGGCTACATGGCAGTGCGCCATACCTGTGCCGCCTCCATGGAGGAAGTGGCCGCCATGCGGGGCTCCAAGTATGTTCAGAGCGATCTTGGGGAAACCTTCCATCAGGTGAAAGAACAGCTGGAGGCGGGTAAGCCGGTGCTCTTTACCGGCCTTGCCTGCCAGGTAGACGGCCTGAAGCATTACCTGGGCCGGGATTACGACAACTTGCTCACCTGCGATCTGGTGTGTAACGGCGTACCCTCTCCGGCGGTGTTCCAGGCCTATCTGAAAAAGCTGGGGATGGAGCACGGCGCGCCGGTCACCGGGCTGCGGTTCCGGGACAAGGCCCACGGCTGGTCCCACTCCCATATGACGGTCCGCTTTGCCGACGGAGGCAGCACCACGACCCCCCTCCACCGTACCACCTTCGGCCGGGGCTTCGGGATGCAGCTCTTCCTGCGTCCGGTGTGTGCCAAGTGCCGGTATACCAGCGTCAGCCGTCCGGCGGACCTGACTCTGGGTGACTTCTGGGGCCTTGACCCCAAGCTGAAGCTGCCCACTGACCGGGAGAAGGGTGTTTCTCTGGTTTTGGTCAACAGCGCCAAGGGACAGAAGGTCTTTGACGCTCTGGAGGACAAGCTGGGCCAGGTGGAGCGGCCTCTGGCCGAGGCTGTGGCGGGCAATCCCCGGCTGGCCTATCCTCTGACCCACAACGCCAAGCGTGGGGCCTTCTTCGCTGCCTTTGCCGCCATGCCCTTTGAGCAGGTGGAGCAGAAATACCTGACCCCGCCTCCGCTGCCTTACCGGGCGGCAGCTAAGGTGCTCACCCCCAAGATGAAAGAGAAGATCCGCAAGATCCTGAAATAACGGATGGAAAGTTTACAAATTGTTTGGGAATTTTCTCCCATGCCCTGATACACTGGGCACACATGGAAGCGGGGCGGTGGAGCCGCCCCTCGGGAGGTAATGATTTTTGAGTGTGATACAACGCTGGCTGGACCGGTTCTGCTATAAGCATCCCCGGTTCGGTATCCCCAACCTGATGCTGGTGGTGGTCATCGGCAATGTTCTGGTGTGGCTGCTGGATCAGTTCAGTCAGGGCTTTTCCCTGTCGTCCGCCCTGTGCTTTGCGCCCTACTATATCATCCACAAAGGCGAGATCTGGCGGTTGCTCACCTTTATCTTTGTGCCTACGACCAGTAATCTCTTTTTCCTGGCCATCTCCCTGTATTTCTACTACTGGATCGGCTCCATCCTGGAGCGGCAGTGGGGCGTGACCAAGTTTACGGTGTTCTACCTGCTTGGGGTGGTGCTTAATATCATTGCGGGCTTCCTGGTCTATCTGTTTATCCCTCTGCCCGTGGAGACCGCCACCATGCACTACGTCAACCTGTCCATGTTCTTCTCCTTTGCCACCCTGTACGGGGAAATGCAGGTACTGCTTTTCTTCGTGATTCCGGTAAAGGTCAAATGGCTGGCCTGGCTGGACGCCGCTCTCTTTGCCTACGACATCATTTACAACCTGGTGCAGCTCCCCACGGTCGGGATGTTTGCACTGGCGGGCATCGTGGCTCCCATCGTGGCGATCCTCAACTACCTGATCTTCTTCTGGGATGACCTGATGGCCAGCCTGGGCCGGGTAAAGCGGCAGACGGCCCACCGCCACTCCCGCCAGACCGTCAACTTCAAGCAGGCTACCAAGCACGCCCAGCAAACCAAGGGTTATATTCACAAGTGCGCCGTCTGCGGCAAGACCGACACCGACTACCCCGACGAGGAGTTCCGGTACTGCTCCAAGTGCAACGGCTACTACTGCTACTGTTCGGAGCACATTCACAACCACGTTCACATCGAATAAAAGATACCAAAAGCGCCCCCATCGGAACCTTCCGATGGGGGCGCTTTCTTGTGTGGTGTTACCGTTTGCTCAGCCGGAGTACCAGGGCGGTGCGGTCGTCCGCCGCGCCGGCCTGCTGTTCACTCTCGTCTATGAGTTCTTGGGCCAGCTCCCGGGGGCTCTGGCCGTCAAAGGCGGACAGCTTGTCCCGTACCCACTGGTCGGGCTGTCCGCCGGTGACACCGTCGCTGATAAGCAGTACGCAGTCTCCTGCCTCCAGTTTCAGATGGGTCACGTCGGGGGCGCCGCCCTCGCCCCCCGCCAGCCCGGCGGGGAGGGCGCAGCCGGTGACCCGGCTGACGGCGGTCCCTTTCTTTACATAGCTGGGGGCCGCACCGTATTTGTAGATGTTGCCTTCGCCGGTGAAGAGGTCCACCCGCAAAAGGTCGATGGTGGTGAAGCCGATCTCATCCTCACCCCGGAGGGCCAGGGCGGAGCTGAGAGTCCGCAGGGCATTTTCCGGCCGCACGCCCGCCCGGAGGAACTGCTCCAGTAGCCGCACCGCCAGGGTGCTCTCCCGCTGGGCCAGCCGTCCCGAGCCCATGCCGTCGCACAGCAGCACATAGAGGGTGCCGTCGTCGTGTTTAAACCAGGCCCCCGTATCACCCGACACGGTCTGCCCGTCCTTCTTTCGGGCGGCCACCCCGGCCACCGCCATCAGCGGCTCGCTTTGCACCAGCACCAGCCTGTCCCGGCGGCCCTCCTCCACCAGCCGGAGGGGGAAGTTCATCAGCTTGGCCAGCTTGTCCACCTGGCTGCTCTGCCGCAGGGGAGAGAGCCCGGCCCCCTCCAGCTCTACCCGTAAGTGGCCCGCTTCGTCGTAATACACGGCCAGCTCGCACTCCACGCCCTGGGCGGTGAGATACTGCCGCAGCCGCTTTTCCCGCACCGGGTCGGGGATGAGCTCGGCGCTCAGCTCCGCCGCCGCCGTGCCCAGCACCTCAGCCAGCTCGCCGTACTGCCGGCAGACCGCCGCCCGATTCTCCCGCAGACGGCTCTGGTACTGCCGCCGGTAGAGCAGTCCTGCCAGCTCCTCGTTGACGGCGGTGAGGAAGTCGGCAAACTTCATGCAGCGGTTGGAGAAATAAGCGGGGAAGTCGCCCCCCTCGCCCCGGCCCCGCTCCAGCATAGCGGGCAGGGCGTCGTTGAGGGCGTTGTAGGTGGACACATAATCCCGCTGCCAGCAGGAGGTCTGGAGCGGGCAGCGCTTGCACATCCGGTCCGCCGCCCGGTCAAAGATAGCGGCAGTGTCGTTATCGTTGGGGCGTCCGGTGTGGAGGGTACCCCGCATGGATTCGTACAGACTCTTGAAGGCGGCGGCGGTGTCCTCCATCCGGCCCTTTACATAGGCCATGGCCCGCTCCTGAGTGCCGTGTTTGGGCTCCCGGGCCACCAGGGCACCCACCTGCCGCAGCAGCTTGTCCGGCAGCAGGAGAAAGACCACCGAGGCGGCGAACACCTCATAGAGCAGAGGAATGTGCAGTCCGTCCTTCCAGGTCCACAATACCGCCAGAGCGTTGGACAGTACATAGGCCAGGGTGGCGGCCAGCTTGCCCTGGCGGTGGAACACGCCGGTCATCACCCCGGACAGGGCGTAGGCCATGGCGTAAAAGGGCATCCCACCGGTGGACAGGTCCATACCCAGACCAACCGCCACGCCGGCGGTGGCGCCGATGCTGACGCCTCCCTTGTAGGCCACCGCCATCACCGCCACCGCGGCGGCAAAGCGGCCCACGGACAGATCCCCCAGCAGGGTCAGCTTGGACAGGGTGAGCAGCAGGGTACCTAACAGCAGCAGCAGGCTGATGGTCTGCCGGGCGGTCAGCCCCTCCTCCTCCCGCTTTTCAGTCCAGGGGGTGAAGGCAATGCGGTAGAAGTATACCGACGCCCCACACAACAGCAGTTCAGTGCCGAAGAAGATCAAACTTTCCGGCGTCCAGCCCTGGTCGGACAGGTAGATGAAGCCGGTAACCCCGTCGATGGCGGCGGCGGACAGGGGCATAAACCAGCTCTTCCGGTAGGCCCCTACGTCAAAGAAGGCGAAGGCCACCGAAAAGACCAGTACACAGGCCGCCGCGTACCGCAGGCCCTCCACAAAGCCCTCCATGGTCAGGTAGCCGAAGCAGGCTCCCAGCAGGGCGCAGAAGCCGTCCAGCCCGGAGCCGGAGGCTCCCACCAGTCCCAGTCCAAAGGGGGCGTACCCCCCGAAGATCTCCGCTCCCGCCAGCAGGGCCCCCAGCAAAAAGCGGATGACGCATTCGGCAAAGCGCACCAGCGCCGGGGCACGGAATACCACCTTTCCCGTCTCCCGGGCCTCCTCCCGCAGCCGCGCCGCCTTGGTTTTCAGCTTCTCTTTTGTTGCCATGGTCCCTGTCTCCTTTGCTTTGGGGCGTATTTGCCCTTCCGGTATCAGAGACAGTGTAACCCATAAACTGGAAAAATATGGTCGGAACACGGCGCGGTTTTGGGTTTGGTCTGTGTTGGTTGAAACCAGATGCTCGTTTTTTGTGTTAAGATAGGTGAAAGCGCTTTCAAGTGTGGAGGTGAGCGGATGGAGGAAGGAGAGCTGATCCGGCGGATGAAGCGGGGTGACCCTGCTGCTCTGGAGGCTTTGATGGACCGGGACATGGCCTTTGCCTGCGGGGTGGCCTCCTCTATTCTGCGGGACGCCCCCAGGGATGTGGAAGAGGTAGTGTCCGATTCCTTCCTGGCCCTGTGGAATAACGCCCACAAGCTGGTGCCCGGCCGGGTGCGGGGCTATCTCAGTGCGATTATCCGCAACAGGGCCAAAAACCGCCTGCGGGAACTGGGGAAGGAGCTGCATCTGGAGGAGGATCTTCTGGACCTGGAGCCCTCCGGCGATCTGGGGCCCCGGCGATCTCTTTGATTCTTTTTTTACCCTTGAAAGCGCCCCCCTGGACGAGGGGCAGAAGGCTCTGCTGGACGAGATGGGTACTACCAATCTGTCCCCCTCTACCAGCAACGGCATTACCATTACCCCGCTGGCCTCGGTGGCCGATGCGTACAACTGTTACCTCCGCCTGCGGGTGGAGGCCCCGGAGGGCACGGTCCTGCCCGATATGGGTATCCAGGAGGACCATGTGTTCCTGGATGTGGACCTGCGGGACACGGCCACCAGCGAAAGACTGGACTGGGGAGTGCAGAAAGCACGGTTCCTGCCTGACAGCACCCCTGGGGACAATGTGGTGGAGCTGGTCTTTATCCTCTATGGCCGGCCGGGCGGTGTAAACTGGAACGACGGCGTATCCAAGACCCTGTATCTCACCGATCTGGCGCTTATCTCCAGGGAGGGTACCTCTGGGGAGGAGCCTATGATTCTGGAGGGAACGTGGAGCTTTGCACTGGACCATCTCTACCGGAGCAAGATTCTGGAGGTAGACCCAGCCGGGGCTGTCCGCCTGGACACAGAGACCCAGGCGATGGTCACGCTGGAATCGCTGACCCTCTCCCCGCTGTCGGTCAGCTTCACCCTCTCCTATCCTCCGGACGCGGGATCCTTTGTCCACTATGAATTAACGCTGGTCTGCAAGGATGGTTCCACCGTTACCATCAACGGGGCAAACGGATATGGCGATCCAGGCCCGGATGGACCAGGAGGACGAGATTACTTCTACGGCGTCTCCGCCTTTGATATCCCCATCCCGCTGGAGCGGATCGACCACATCCAGTTCGGGGACTGCTCTATTTTCCTGCCGGACACAACTCAATAGGTAGAAAGGTCCCGGACCAGCGGTCCGGGACCTTTTTTATTTACTTCACCACAATATCTACATAGGCGGAGGTGGTGGCGTCCAGCACCGCCATATAGCCGCACCGGAATTCCAGCCAGTCCCCCACCTGCACCTGGCCGCCGCAGTCCTCCACGTCCACGATCAAATGGTCGGAACTGGCTCCAATCATCTCCGCCCCCGGCAGGGTGGGGGTGAGGGCGGCCCAGGCCACGTCCTGTTTTCCGGCGGCGCAGATGGCCCGCAGGCGCACACCACGGTCAGGATACTCCGGGGTGTCCCCCTTGCCGTCCCGGCCCAGCTCACCGATGGGTACCGAAGGCTTGCGCCGCAGCTCTACCACCTGGGCCTTGAACAGGAAGGCGTCGTGGTGATAGCCCTCCAAAAATCGATTGCCGGTGGTGTCCTCGCCGAAAAGTACCGCTTCGCCCACCCGCAGCTGATTGATTCCGGCGGGCATAACGCCGTCCTCCAGCAGCTTGAGGGCGCAGGTGCCTCCTGCCGACAGCACCGAGATGGAGCAGCCGTAGGTCCTGTTGAGGTAGTCCCGCAGCTCCACCAGAATGGCGGTGTTGTCCACCGAGGGCAGTACGCTGCCGTAGCATCCCACGTTGGTGCCTAACCCCACTAATTTCACACCGGGGCAGTCCAGAATCTGGGGTACGATCTCGTCCAGCTGCTCCCGGCCGAACACCCCCTCCCGCAGGTCCCCTACGTCGATCATCAGGATGATGGGGTGGATCTTGCCCTGCCGGAGGGCGGCCTCCGACACCGCCCGGATCACCTCGATCTGGCTCTGGAGGCTCCAGTCTGCCCAGCGGACCACCTCCTCGGCCTCCAGGATAGCGGGGATACGGATGAGAAGGTACTTGAGACCGGGGATGGCCTGTTTGGCGGCCATGATGTTCTTCATCCGGCTGTCGGCAAAGGAGGTGATGCCCCCTGCCATGGCCGCCCGGATCACCTCCGGCCGGGCCGAGAAGCCTTTGGTGGCAAAGACCAGCTCCACCCCCTTGGATGCACAGAAATCATGGAGCTTTTTGGCGTTTTCGGTCACTTTGTTGGTGTTGATCTCCAGGATAGGCGCATACATGACACGTTCCTCCTTTATGGATCCTTTGCCACCATCATACCGGGTCTGTGGCCCGATGGCAAGAAAATGTTTCCTGCCTCTTGACAACTGTGTATTACTGTGTTATTACTGTATATGTCAAGTATGTACAGTATGACAACGAGGTGCACCATGGATATCATCATCAGCAACTCCGGCGGCGTGCCCATTTACGACCAGATCACCCGGCAGATGAAGGGCCTCATCCTCCGGGGAGAGCTGGCCGAGGGGGAGGCCCTTCCCTCTATGCGGCTGCTGGCCAAGGAACTGCGTATTTCTGTCATCACCACCAAACGAGCCTATGAAGAGCTGGAGCGGGACGGCTTCATCACCACCGTGCCGGGGAAGGGGTGCTTTGTAGCCCCACGAAACCTGGAGCTGGTCCATGAGGAGACCCTCCGCCGGGCGGAGGAGCATCTCTCCCAGGCGGTGGATATTGCAAGGACCGGCGGCGTCACCCTGGCGGAGCTGACCGAGACCCTCAGCCTTCTGTATGGAGAGGAAACAGTATGAGCAATGCATTGGAAGTATGCCATCTCACCAAAGACTATGGTTCCTTCAAGCTGGACGACGTGTCCTTCACCGTGCCTGGCGGCACCATTATGGGCCTGATCGGGGAGAACGGGGCCGGGAAGTCCACCACCATTAAATGTATCCTGAACCTGATCCACCGGGACGGGGGAGAGATCTCCGTCTTCGGGCTGGACGCCATCCGGGACGAACGGGCGGTGAAGAGCCAGGTGGGGGTGGTGCTGGACGAGTCCCTCTTCCACGACACCCTGAATCCGGTCCAGATTGGCAAGATCCTGTCTAAACTCTACCCCAACTGGGATGGAGCGTGCTATGGGGATTATCTGCGGAAGTTTGAATTGCCGGAGAAAAAGACAGTGAAAACCTTTTCCCGGGGCATGAAGATGAAGCTGGCCATTGCGGCGGCCTTTGCTGCCCAGCCCAGGCTGCTGATCCTGGACGAGGCTACCTCCGGCCTGGACCCGGTGATACGGGACGAGATCCTGGATGAGTTTCTCAACTTCATTCAGGACGAGGAACACTCCATTCTCATCTCCAGCCACATTACCAGCGACCTGGAGAAGGCGGCGGACTATGTAACCTACCTCCACAAGGGGCGGGTGGTTCTGTCCGGCGCCAAGGACGAACTGCTGGATTCCTACGGCAAACTGGTGTGCAGCCGCGCCGATCTGGAGCGGGTGGATCAGTCTCTGCTGGCGGGCAGCCGGGTGGGGCAGTTCGGGTGTGAGGCCCTGGTAAAGGATCGGCACGCCTTTGCCCGCCACTATCCGGGCCTGACGGTGGACCCCGCCACATTGGAGGATATCATGGTCTTTACCGGAAAGGGGGATGCAAAATGACCGGGCTGATCTATAAGGATATTGTGGCTTTGCGCAAGCAGCTCTCTACGCTGCTGCTCTTTCTCGTCGTGTACGGAGGCTTCTGCGTCACCGGGGTGTTTGATTTCTCCATCTTGGGGGCTCTGGTAGCCGTATTCGGTCTCACCATTCCCGTGTCCTCGGTGGCACTGGACGATGCCGCCCATTGGGACCGGTACGCGGTGGCCACCCCCGCCGGACGGCGGGGGGTGGTGGCCGGGAAATATGTGTTCACCCTGTTGGTAATCGTGGTAAGTGTGGCGGTGGCGGCGGGCCTGATGGTGTGCCTTTCCTTGGCCGGACTGACCGAGACAACGCTGGATGATCTGGTACTCATTGCCCTGTCCTGCGGCGTGCTTACGCTGGTGTTGGACGCCATCATTCTGCCCTTCCTGCTCAAGTATGGGGCGGAGAAGGCCAGAGTGATCAGCATGATCACGTTTGTAGCGATCTTTGGTGGGGTTATGCTGCTGGGAGGACTGGCCAGGAACCAGATCGCGCTGCCCCAGCCGCCGGCGTGGCTGCTGACCGCCCTGCCCGTCCTCTTGGGATTGCTGGCCATTGGCGGCTACCTGATCTCCTACTTCATCGCACAGGGGATCTACGCCAAAAAGGAATTTTGAATACCAGAACAGAAAAATGGGCCCGCTGCGTCATGCAGCGGGCCCAAATTGATTCTGTGTGGTTACATCCGTACAAACTGGTTCCGGTGAGGATCGTACTGGCAATCCAGGATAGACAGTTTCTGAGAGATTTCGTCTTGATCCACCTGGAGATCGTCGCACAGGGAATCCAGGGAGGGATAGAAGTCACGCAGTTTGGTGTTGACATAACTGAGCAGGATCATGGGATCTTGGGGAAGCATAGAGAATGTGCCTACTTTCTGTGTATAGAATGCTTGGTGCTGGCTGGGGCGATATCTTACAGCCCCAACTTTTCAGCCACGAAGTTATCCACTTTCGCCAGCGCGTCGATCCCCACACGACTGTGTCGCGCGGGAACCCCATTTATTACATCTGCTCGGGCGGAATGAATCCGCCCGGCATCAAGGTTTTGCCTTTGGCAAAACGCTTGGGACGCCGCACTTGCGGCGGGGCTGGACGACGCCCGCAGTGACAACTGGGATAGTAACTTACAGTCCCAGCTTTTCAGCCACAAAGTTATCCACTTTCGCCAGCGCGTCGTCCAGTTTGAGGACGTCGGTGCCGCCGCCCATGGCGCTGTCGGGCTTGCCGCCGCCCTTGCCGCCGCAGCAGCAGCACACCTGCTTCACCAGGTCGCCGGCCTTGATGCCCTTGGCCACGGCATCCTTACCGCACACGGCCAGGAAGGTGATCTTGCCATCCTTCACGCTGGACAGCACCGCCACCACGCCGGAGTCCTTGTCCCGCAGGAAGTCGCCCATCTTACGCAGACGGTCGGCTTCGGCGTCGTTGAGGGTGGCGGTGAGTACCTTCAGGCCGCCCACGTCCTTGGCGCCCATCAGGAAGTTGCCCGCCTGGTTCACGGCCTCGCGGGCCTTAAAGCCCTCCACCAGGTGGCGCAGCTCCCGCAGTTCGGCAATGGTCTGCTCGGCCTTCTCCCGCAGTTCGCCGGGCTTGGCCTTGAGTACCGCGGCGGCCTCAAACAGCTTCTGCTGGTTCTGGTTCATGATCTTCAGGGATTGAGCGCCCGTAGTGGCCTCGATGCGGCGGACGCCGGAGGCCACGGAGAACTCGCTCTCAATGTGGAACACGCCCACCTTGGCGGTGTTGTCCAGGTGGGTGCCGCCGCAGAACTCCACGGAGTAGCCCTCGCCCATGTCCACCACGCGGACGGTGTCGCCGTACTTCTCACCGAAGAGGGCGATGGCGCCCCGCTTCTTGGCCTCTTCAATGGGCATCACATCGGTGTGGACGTCGTAGCCCTCCAGCACGGCCTCGTTGACCATGGCAGACACCTGGGCCAGCTCCTCGGCAGTCATGGCGGAGAAGTGGGTAAAGTCAAAGCGAAGCCGGTCGGGCTCTACCAGGGAGCCCGCCTGATGCACGTGGTCTCCCAGCACGGTGCGCAGGGCCTTGTCCAGCAGGTGGGTGGCAGAGTGGGCGCGCATGATGGCCTTCCGCCGGGGCACGTCGATCTGGGCGGAGACAGTGTCCCCCAGCTTCAGGACCCCCTCGGTCACTTTGCCGTAGTGCATATACTTGCCGCCCTTGTTCTTCTGCACATCGGTGACCTGGAACAGACAGCCGTCCTCCCCGCTCTTGGCAATGACGCCGTGGTCAGCCACCTGGCCGCCCATCTCAGCGTAGAAGGGAGTCTTATCCAGAACCACAATGCCCTCCACGCCGGGCATCAGCTCTTCGGCCTGCTCGTTTTCCACCACCAGAGCCACAACCTTGGCGTCATCAATGGAGGTGTTGGTGTAGCCCACAAACTCCGTCTCGGGCACGTCCTTGCCGAACTCCACGCCGGCCCAGCCCAGATCGCCCAGAGCCTCGCGGGCCTTACGGGCGCGCTCCTTCTGCTCCTGCATCAGCTTCTGGAAGGCAGCCTGATCCACGGTCATGCCCTGCTCCTCCACCATCTCGATGGTCAGGTCGATGGGGAAGCCGTAGGTGTCGTACAGCTTGAAGGCGTCAGCGCCGGAGAACACGGTCTCGCCGCCGGCCTTGTGGCCCTCCAGCATATCGTTGAAGATCTTCAGGCCGCCATCGATGGTGCGGGCGAAGTTCTCCTCCTCGGTGCGGATGACCTTGGTAATATAGTCCTGGCGCTCCCGAAGCTCGGGGTAGTGGCCCTCGTTCTCGTGAATAACGGTGTCGCACACCTCATACAGGAAGGGATCGTTGACGCCCAGCAGCTTGCCGTGGCGGGCGGCCCGGCGGAGCAGGCGGCGGAGGACGTAGCCCCGGCCCTCGTTGGAGGGGAGCACGCCGTCGCAAATCATGAAGGTGGCGGAGCGGAT
Source organism: Flavonifractor sp. An112 (assembly GCF_904377885.1). NCBI lineage: Bacteria > Bacillati > Bacillota > Clostridia > Eubacteriales > Oscillospiraceae > Flavonifractor > Flavonifractor sp. An112. The sequence continues at coordinate 47,320 of NZ_CAJFGT010000002.1, forward strand.
GTGGTCGGTGATAACGCGGAGGGACACGTCCTTGGCGGCGGTCTCGCCGTAGTGGGCGTGGGTGATCTCGCTCACCTTGTTGGTGATGTTCATGACGGTGTCCACGTCAAACAGGGAGGCCACGTCCTGGCACACGCAGGCCAGACGCTCCAGGCCCATGCCGGTGTCAATGTTCTTCTGCTTGAGCTCGGTGTAGTGGTTCTCGCCGTCGTTGTCGAACTGGGAGAACACCACGTTCCACACCTCAATATAGCGGTCGCAGTCGCAGCCCACGGTGCAGCCGGGCTTGCCGCAGCCCCACTGCTCGCCCCGGTCGTAGTAGATCTCGGAGCAGGGGCCGCAGGGGCCGGAGCCATGCTCCCAGAAGTTGTCCTCCTTGCCGAACTTAAAGATGCGGTCGGCGGGGATGCCGATCTCCTCGTTCCAGATGCGGAAGGCCTCGTCGTCGGCGGGGGTGGTCTCGTTGCCGGCAAACACGGAGGGGTAGAGGCGGTTGGGGTCCAGGCCCACCCACTCGGGGGAGGTCAGGAACTCCCAGGCCCAGTGAATGGCTTCCTTCTTGAAGTAATCACCGAAGGAGAAGTTGCCCAGCATCTCAAAGTAGGTGCCGTGGCGGGCGGTGTGGCCGATGTTCTCAATGTCGCCGGTGCGGATGCACTTCTGGCAGGTGGTCACACGGTGGCGGGGGGGCTCCTGCTCGCCGGTGAAGAAGGGTTTCATGGGCGCCATGCCGCTGTTGATGAGCAGCAGAGAGGCGTCGTTCTGGGGAATCAGGGAAAAGCTGGGCAGGCGCAGGTGTCCCTTGGTCTCAAAGAAGGACAGGAACATCTCGCGCAGTTCGTTCAGACCGAACTTCTTGGGCATATGATTCAATCTCCTCTGCAAAAAATAAGCCCCGCCCCCATGTCAGGGGCGGAGCAATGTTCACTCCACGGTACCACCCTGATCTACACCCAACGGGTGTATCTCACTGCATCCGGTAACGGGGATGAATCGTCCCGGTCCTCCCGGGCCGCTCAGAAGTGGCGTGCAGGCTCGTGTCGCGGAGGGCTTGCACTCTCCCCTCTCGCTGGTCGCGGCGTGGTCTGCTTGGCTTCGTCATCGCGCTTCAACTGCCTTATTCTATCATATTTTTCGCCGTTGTCAACCGCCTTTTCGGGGAGAACCGGCGCCGAGCGGTCAGAGAAAGGATTCCAGGCAGTAGAGCCGGTTCCGTTCCGCGTCCCAGAAGAAGATGATCTCGCTGTTATCCGACTTGGCGCGATACCAGTTGGAACAAGCGTCGTAGTCGGGGCGGTACTCAGCCGGGACCTCAATCTCGTCCAGCCAGGTTTCGGCGGCCTGGGTGAGGCTGTCGCAGTAGATGGTCTCCCGGTCCACGCTGCCCCAGGCGAACATCTGGTCAATGAAATCCTCGTACTGATAGGAGAATATATGGTATCGGATACCGTCCCCCAGAAAACTGGGGCCGGAATCCTTTTCATAGCATTGAACGGGACGAGCCCAAAAAGGAATGGAGATCCCCCAGTTCAGGCGCAGCGCCAGGGTGTAGCTGGAGAGAACCCTCCAACTGATGGCTCCGGCCACAAGGAGGAGACAGGCAACGGTCAATAGAATGTATTTTCTTTTCATAGCGGACCTCTTTTCCAGGGGGGGCGTATCAGTTGCGGACCGTGCGGACAGGGCGGGGCAGCAGAGACCCCAGAAAAAAGAGCAGCGGCGGCAGCAGACCGGCCAGAAACATGGAAAAATACCAGGTGAAGCCGAAGGTGCTCCAGGCGGTAAGATCTGCATTCTGCCCCAGGGTGGCCAGCATGAACACAAAGGAGGGGCACGCCAAAAAGTAGGTGCTTGTCAGCATCCAGAATCCTATGCCGGAGAGAAGGGAGGGGCAGACAAGCAGAAGCCACCCTCCAAAGGCCCAGCCCCAGGCAAGCAGGGCGGGCCAAAGAACAGCCTTTACGCCCTCTTTCGGTGTGGGCCGGTTCCAGCTGCGGACGGCAGCCATGATCCACCCGGCGGGAAGATAGAGGACCATCATCCACAGTGCCTGAAGCGGTGAGGAAACGGATGCAAACAGTTGGGGCCCTAAGAACAACAGGGGAGCGCAGAGAGCAGTGATCACAAAATGTCCCGCTGCAAATCCCCCCAACCGGGAGGCAGGTGACGGAGTCATAAGAATCGCTCCTTTCGAGGCCATCCTACCATGCGGGAAACTGAAAGTCAATATAAATTTATTGAAAAACAATAAAATAAAGGGACGACAAAGCCGGGCGTGCCTTGAGGCACGCCCGGCGGAGATTCTTATTCGCCTTCGTAGGCCCAGCGGTAGATCTCGATGATCTGGGCCTTGGTGGCCTTGCGGGGATTGGTGAGGCAGCAGACGTCCTTCATGGCGTTTTCCGCCATAATCTCAAAGTCCTCCGGCTTGACCCCCAACTGCTTCAGATCAGAGGGGATACCCACCTGGCGGCTGATGGTGCGGATGGCCTGGATGGCCTTGGCCGCGGCATCCCCGGTGGACAGGCCGTCGATCTGTTCCCCCATGGCCTGGGCCAGATCCCGGAAGCGATTCAGGTTGCCGATGAGATTGAACTCCTCCACATAGGGCAGCAGGATGGCGTTGCATACGCCGTGAGGCAGGTTGTAGTAGCCGCCCAGCTGGTGGGCCATGGCGTGGACGTAGCCCAGAGAGGCGTTATTGAAAGCAATGCCCGCCAGATACTGGGCGTAGGCCATCTTGTCCCGGGCCTTCATGTAGTCGCCGTTGGCCACCGCCTTGGGCAGGTACTGGTAGATCATCTTCACCGCCATCAGGGCGGCGGAGTCGGTGAGCACGTTGGCGGCGGTGGAGACATAGGCCTCAATGGCGTGGGTCATGGCGTCCATACCGGTGGCGGCGGTGAGGGAAGCGGGCATCCCCTTCATGAGGACCGGGTCGTTGACGGCGATCTTGGGGGTGACTCGCCAGTCCACAATGGCCATTTTCACCTTGCGGGTGGTGTCGGTGATGATGCAGAAGCGGGTGATCTCAGAGGCGGTGCCGGCGGTGGTATTGATGGCCATCAGGGGGACCACGTCCTTGGAGGCCTTGTCCACGCCCTCGTAGTCGTGGATGGTACCGCCGTTGCTGGCCACCAGGCCAATGCCCTTGGCACAGTCGTGGGAGGAGCCGCCGCCCAGGGAGATAATGGAGTCGCAGCCGTTCTGCTGGAAGAAGGCCACGCCTGCCTCCACGTTCTTGTCGGTGGGGTTGGGTTCGGCCCCGTCAAAGACCACCGACCGGATACCGGAGCCGGACAGGATCTCCTGGATGGAGGCGGCCATGCCGGACTGGGCCAGGAACTTGTCGGTGACGATCATAGCGTGGCTGACGTTCAGGCTGCTCATCAGCGCACCGATCTCATTGACGGCTCCTTCACCGAACACATTGCGGGTGGGCAGGAAGTAGTAAGTGGACATAGCAGATTTCCTCCTTGTGCCGGGCGCCTGCGCCCAAATGATTGACGCAAGTATAATCTGCCAAATTAAAGTTGTCAATAAGTTTTAAAAAGTTTAATTTTTAACAAAATATTGTTATATTTGTGACATATAAGTTAAAAACATGACAATAACATTTTAAAATAAAACTAATTGGTTTAGAAACGGGAATGTGAGAAATTGGGAACCATTTCCTCCTTGTTGTGACAATAACAACAATCTGCTTCCAACGCGAAACAGTACAAGAAAAAGGCGGCCCGCGCAGATACGCGGGCCGCCTGCCGGTCAGAACCGGTAGAGGTAGAGATAGGTTTCGTTGTAGTCCTCCTTGCCGTGGGCGGTGATGGCTACCCGGTCCTCATCGAACCAGCTCAGGGAGCCCTCGTGCAGGGCGTCGTAATTTTCCCGATCCAGCAGGGTGAACACGCCGCGCTCCAGGTCCATGACTCCAAGGCTGGATATCCCAAGCCCGTCGGCCTGGTCGTCGTAGCTGGCAAACAGAACCTTGGTGCCGGAAGTATTGGCGATCAAGGTGGCGTTCTCCTGTTGGGACAATAAGAAATCCTCCACAATGGTGGTCCCACCGGTAACCAGGTCCAGCACCGATACCGTGCCGTCCTCCGCCACATAGATGCCCCGTCTGCCGCCAAAGAAGAACTGGAAGCCGTGGGGGTTCTCCTCCCGGGACTGGTAGACCGGCAGCTGGGAGAAGGTGCGCTTCAGCTGGCCGTTCTCCGGCTGCCAGGTCCAGACATCGTAGCAGTCCCCTTCCGACCCGGAGAGGGTCAGCAGGATCAGGGCGCCGTCCTGATCAAACCAGGCGCTGAATACCTCCAGGCCGGTGAGCTCGTCCAGGGCGGTGGTGGTTTGGGCCGTGCGGTCACAGTAGAACCAGCCCGTGCGGTCGCTGGACAGAATGGCGGCGGACAAATCGTCTGACCACCGTATGTCAGTCAGGGGCGCGGCCTTTTCCCAGCCGGTGCCATCCAGCAGGTCGGTGACTGCTCCGGTTTCCAGGTCCAGCAGCACCGGGTACTGCCGGTAGTCCATTTGGCTGCCCTGGCTGAGACGGAGGATGACGCTGTCGGTGGAGCCGGGGATGGCGATGGCATTACAGTCGTAGTCCAGGGCATAGCCGGCGGTGCCGTCACAATGGCAGGAGATTGCCCCCTCATACTCGCACCAGTAGACGGTGTCGGTATAGGTCACGCCCTCCCAGGTGGTGGAAAACCGGGTGGTGTGGGTCTCCAGGGGGACCAGCTGATCCCCCTCCGCCGCCCAGTAGTGGCGGGCTAGGAGGGTGCCGTCGTCAGCCCGCTCTGCCTGAAACAGGGTGCCGACACCGTAGTCATAGCCTGCCCCGGCGTTGGGGAGACGGATATACTGGGCCTCCACCAGACCGTCAATGGTGGTCTGGGTCATTTCCGCTTCCTCCGGCGCCTCGCCCACAGGGCCGGGCACCTGCTCGGTTTCCTCCAGGTGGAAGAAGGTGAGCACCGCCGCCCGCAGCTGGGGGCTCACTGCCATAGCCACCATAAAGGTGCAGGCGATGGCGGCGGCCGCCGCAAGAACCTTGCCCGCCAGCCTGCGGGGGTGCGCCTGCCGCATGGAGGGCAGATTCAGCTGCTCTTTGATACGCCCCTCCAGATCGGGGGCGGGGTTCAGCTGGTCCATTGCGTTGCGATAATCCCGGGTGTTCATACGCTTCCCTCCCATCCGGTGTCCAGTTCCAGTTTCAGCAGCTCCCGGCCCCGTTTCAGCCGCATTTTTACCGCTGACTGGCTCAGCTTCAGGATCTCGGCCACCTCCGCCACCGAGTAGCCCTCGTAGTAGTGAAGGTGGATGGGGCCTTTGTAGGTCTCGGGCAGAGCCAGGATGGTCTCCAGCACCGCCCGATCCGGGCCTGACCGTACAGGGCAGCTCTCATCCAGGGCCACCGTCTGCCGCCGCCAGAAGTTTTTCAGTTGGTCCCGACACAGATTGGCGGTCACCCGCAGCAGCCAGCGCTTCTCGTGCTCCCTGTCGGCAAAGGCGGGGGCCTTGTACAGCAGCTTGAGAAAGACCTCCTGAGCCACATCCTCGGCGTCCGCCGGGCGGCCCAGATAGACCATGGCCAGCCGGTAAACCGAAGTACCATGGGCGGAATAGGCGGCTTCAAACCGGCGGATCAAAGGGTCGTTTTCTTTCATCGTACCGCCTCCTTTCACCCATATAACGACTGGGCAGACTTCCAGGTCACAAAAAAGTCCAGGCGAATTTCGCCTGGACTTTTGCATATCAGGAATTTTCCCGGCAGGCCCGGAGGATGGACAGAGGGGGCACCGGACGGGGCAGCTTCATGTGGAATACCATCTGGGGAGTACGGGGCTCAGTGAGGGGCCAGCCGTTTTCATCCTCCATGGCACCGGCGGTAAAGGGGGTGGCAGCCACGTCGGGGCCCACCAGCTCCAGCTCATCTCCCACGGCAAACTTATTGCGCAGGGACAGGGTGGCGTTGCCCTCAGAATCGCAGGAAGTGACGATGGCCACCACCTGCCACTCCCGGACATACCGGGCGTCTCCGGTATACTGGCCGGGCTGGCCGAAGTAGAAACCGGTGGAGTAGGGGCGGTGGCTCACCTTGTCCACCTCTTCCCGCCACACCGGGTCCATGGGCTGACCGGCGGCCGCTGCGTCGATGGCGTGGCGGTAGGCGGCGGTGACAGCGGCGGCATAGTAGGCGCTCTTGGCACGGCCCTCAATTTTGAGAGAGTTGAGGCCCGCCTCCATCAGCTCCGGAATGTGGTCAATCATGCACATATCCCGGGAGTTCATAATGAAGGCGCCGCCCTCATCTTCGCCGATGGGGAAGTATTCCCCGGGGCGCTTTTCCTCCATCAGAGCGTACTTGTAGCGGCAGGGCTGGGCGCAGGCGCCCCGGTTGGCGTCCCGGCCGGTCATATAGTTGCTCAGCAGGCAACGGCCGGAGTAGCTGACGCACATGGCGCCGTGGACAAAAGCCTCGATCTCCAGCTCCTTGGGGGCCTTGGCACGGATCTCCCGGATCTCATCCAGGGACAGCTCCCGGGCCAGAATCACCCGGCTGGCACCCAGGTCGTACCAGGCACGGGCAGCCTGATAGTTGGAGATGCTGGCCTGGGTGGAGATGTGTGCCTTGACCTTGGGGGCGTGCTTTTTCAGCAAAGAGAGCACACCTACGTCGGCCACGATGGCGGCGTCCACCCCCAGAGACTGGAGGTACTCCAGCCACTGGGGCAGCCGGGCCACCTCGTCGTTGCGGGGCATGGTGTTGCAGGTAACGTGGATGGATACGCCCTTGCTGTGGCACAGTTCCACTGCCTGACGCATTTCCTCCTCGGTAAAGTTGCCTGCAAAGGCACGCATACCAAAATCATTGCCCGCCAGATAGACCGCGTCTGCCCCGTAGGCCAGGGACATTTTCAGTCGTTCCATGTCCCCGGCGGGGGAGAGCAGTTCGATTTGTTTAGTCATTCTTGTACAGCTCCTGGCTCTTGAGGAAAGATTGGTGCTCACTGCTGGAGCGGAAGAAGTGGTGTACCCCGTCGTCGCCCAGCGCATAGTAGTAATAATTGGTAGAGTCGGGGTTCACCGCCGCCTTCAGGGCGTCCACACCGGGACAGGAGATGGCAGTGGGAGGGAGTCCCTTGTGGGTATAGGTGTTATAGGGAGTATCCGCCTGCGTGTTTACTTGGGTGCCTCCGGTGACATACAGGATGGTGGCGTCGATGTTCAGATAGCCCGCCGTCTCGCTGGTGGGGTTGTTGAGCCGGTTGTAGATGACCGAGGAGATCTTACCCTGATCGCTGCCGTCGGTTTCCTTTTCGATCATGGAGGCGATGATGACGGCGTCGTTTACGCTCATGCCCTTGTCGGCCATGGTCTGGCGCATCTCATCGGTAAAGATCTGGTCAAAACGAAGGATCATCTTGTTGAGCACGCTCACCGGGTCCTCGCCCATATAGAACTCGTAGGTGTCGGGGAAGAGGTAGCCCTCCAGCCGCTTGGCGTCGCCCAGGGGCAGCACGCCCTGGAGGAAGGAGAATTTGAAGTCATAGTTGGCGGCGGTCGCCTCCAGATCTTCTACCGTGGCCACGCCGGCCTTCTCCAGCATCTCAAAGATCTGGGCCTCGGTGGTGCCCTCCGGGATGGTCACCGTGGTGGTGAGCCGGTTGGCGGAACTGGAACCCATGCTGCTGATGAGGGCACGATAGTCCATGTCGGTATTCAGCTCGTAGCTGCCCGGGGTAATCTTGGCATTGTCATCTCCGGCCTGACCCGAGACGTGGGTGAAACTGCAGAAGAGCTTGAATACAAATTTATATTCGATCAGGCCGGCATCCTTCAGCTTGTCGGCCACCTGATCCACCGTGTCGCCCTCCTTAATCTCCACCACGGCGGTGAGGGGGGCTTTGTTCAGGGCGAGGATGTCGTTGGCCCACATCCAGCTGACCCCTGCCAGCAGAACGGAGGCGCCCAGTACGCATACCACATAGATCAAAATACCCCATGAGCCCAGACGCTTGCGCTTCTTGCGGGGCCGGGACCGTTGCTGCCCCTCCGGGGCGGAGGGGGCACGGCCGGACGAGCGGCTGGAAGGCGCCAGACGTTTTCCGCCATGGTTGGCATGGGAAGAGGTCTCCTGACGGCCCTCGTTGTGATAATCTTCCTGAGACATAGGTTCAACTCCTAACCGAATGAAAAACAGTGGCCTGCCGGAACCACGATTGCTCCCTCCGCATAGAATAGGTCAGTTAAAGCAAGTGAGGTGAGACGACAATGTGTTTCGGCAATAACGGTTTTGGCGGCAACAGCTGCCTGTGGATCATCCTGATCATCATCCTGCTGTGCTGCTGCTGCGGCGGCGGGAACAGCTGCGGCAACAGCTGCGGCTGCAATAACAACTGCGGTTGTAACGACGGCTGCTGCTGAGCCGTACGTACCGCGGGGAAGCGGGGCCTCAGGCCCCGCTTTTCTCCTATCCCGGTGCGGACGGGCCGTACAGGCTGGTTTCAGTGATCACCAGATCCACCCCCAGGTCGTGGGGGAGACGGGGAATGGCCTCCATCAGCAGTCCATCCCGGCACAGCGCGGCGGTGATGCCGGAAAATCCGGCCAGCCAGCGGTCGTAATACCCGCCGCCCCGCCCAAGCCGGCCGCCGGAGCGGTCAAAGGCCAGCCCGGGCACCAGAACCAGATCGATCTGGTCCGGCGGGATGAGGGGACAGTCCGGGCCCGGTTCCAGCATTCCGTAGGGATGGCGGACGAGGGTACTGTCCCTTTGGACGAGCCTGGCCTCCATTTGGTTCCCCGGCAGGCACCTGGGCAGACACACCTGCTTTCCTATATCCCACAGGGGTGGCAGCAGCCGGACGGTGTCCGGCTCGGTGTCCATGCCGTGGTAGAGCAGGACGGTCCGGACGGACTCTATCTGAGGCAGGGCCAGAAAACGGCGAAACAGGGCTTCATCTCCGGCAATCCGCGCCTGAGATGACAGCGTGGCCAGCCAGTCCAGTGCCTGACGGCGCAGGCGGGCCTTCTCAGCCGTGATAGTGGACGGCATCCTTTACCTGGGCAGCAGCGGCAGGCCCCTTCAGGATCTCTACCAGCTTCAGGCCGAAGGGGAAGGCGGAACCGGCGGCCTCGCCGGTGACGATGTGGCCGTCCACCACGACGGAGGAACCCTTCTGCACTACAGCGGAACCCATCAGATCCTCCATACCGGGGTAACACACCGCGTTGCGGCGGTCCAGCATCCCCAGGTTGGCCAGAATGGTGGGAGCAGCACAGATGGCGGCCAGCCAGCAGCCGTGATCATAGCAGCGCTGGATGAGGGCCTGAGCCCGCATATCACCGCTGATGGCCTCTACGCCGCCCAGTCCGCCGGGAAGCATGAGCATCCGCAGCTGGTCGGGCTCCAGTTGGTCCAACGTGGTGTCCGCCGTGACAGTGATCCCGTGGCTGCCGGTGACCTGAAGTCCGTCCAGGCCCACCAGAGCTACCTTGACACCAGCCCGGCGCAGCAGGTCGGCGGGGACCAGAGCTTCGCTCTCTTCAAACCCGTTACCCAGTAAAATCGCTACCATTCAACAGCACCTCATTTTATGATTTGGGCCACCATAGCCCAGATGTCTTGGTGGATTTCTTCCGTGGAGCGCAGACGTCCTGTCTGGTCCACGCAGGGGACCTTGTGCCAGCCCAGGCAGTCAGCCGCCCGCAGAGCGGTGCGGCGGCACAGGGCCAGATAATCGGTATCTACTTCGTGAATATCGCCTTTGGTATGGGTGGCCGCCTCCCGGCTGCGCAGCAGCTCCACGGCCCGTTCTGTGGGCATATCCAGATAGATCACCTGGTCGGGGAAGGGCAGGCCCAGCTTGGAGCATTCAAAGTCGAAGAGCCAATGAAAGAACTCCTCCCACTGGTCCTCAGGTAGCTTGCTGGCCTGGTGGACGGCGTTGGAGGTGGTGTACCGGTCGGAGAGTACCAGCCCGCCGTTCCGGTAGTAGTCTCCCCACACCTTCTTCCAGGATGCGTACCGATCCACCGCGTAGAAGGTGGAGGCGGCATAGGGATTTACGTCAGAGGGATGGGAGCCAAACTCACCGCCCAGATACATCCGCAGCAGGGCGGAAGAGGGCTCCTGATACTGGGGAAAGACCAGACGGCGGAAGGAGATATCCTCCTGCTCCAGCCGCTGACACAGCAGCTTGAACTGGGTGGATTTGCCGGAGCCGTCGGTTCCTTCAAACACAATCAGCTTTCCTGCCATGTCAGCGCCTCCTGATCCGGGCGCCTACGGCATACCACAGCACCAGAGGGAGCTTGGCCATGCGCCCGATGCGCTTGGGCTCCTTGATGAGCCGGTGGAGCCACTCCAGCCCCAGCTTTTGAAAGGCCTTGGGAGCCCGTTCCACCACGCCGGCAAAGACGTCCAGGGAGCCGCCCAGGCCGATCATCAGGTGCGCGCCGGTAGCGGGACCGTTCTGTACCATCCAGAACTCCTGCTTGGGCGCGCCCAGACAAACAAAGACCACATCTGCGGCGGCGGCGCGGATTTCCTCCACCACCGGACCGTCCTCCTTGAAGTAGCCGTCGTGGGTACCGCAGACAATAAGTCCGGGATAGGTACTCTTCAGGTTGGCAGCGGCCAGCTCGGCCACGCCGGGTTTGGCGCCCAGCAGAAAGAGCCGCTTTCCGTGTTCCGCCATCCATGCCACCAGCCGCTGGGCAAAATCGATGCCCGGCACTTTGCTTTTCAGGGGGCGGCCCAGAATCTTGGCGGAGTAGATCACACCGATGCCGTCGGCCAGCACCAGGTCAGCCCCCAGCAGGGCCTGCTTGAATTCGGGGTTTTTCCGGGCGGCCAGGATAAATTCCGGGTTGGGGGTCACAGCATAGTGAAAGCCGTCCGCTTCCACCAGCCCGGAGCCAGTCTGTACCGCCTCATCCAACGTCAGGTCGTCGAAGCCGACGCCCAAAACATCTGTCCTCAAAATGAATTGCCTCCGATTGGATCAAGTCCATAATTTCACACCATTCTACCATAGTGGAAGAGAAAAGTCCATGCGGAAACAGGGAGAAAGGAGGGTGGAAATGATAAAGTTTCTGTGAAGAAAGCCGGAAAAGCGCCCTTCGCACAGCGAAGGGCGCTTTTGCTCAGATCAGGGAGGGAAGCAGATTCAGCTTGCACAGCAGAGTGCAGGTCAGGGCGGCAGCCTCCTCCCGGGTGGTGACTCCGGCGGGATCGATCTCACTGGGGGCGGCCCAAAGCAGGCCGTCCTCATCCTGTGCCAGCAGCCATACCGACGCCCAGGACCAGGAGGAATAGTTCTGATAATCGGCGGATGCCGCCTCCGGACGATTCTGCCAGGTCTGGATCAGATCCAGATCAAGTTTCCTGCCAAGGCGGGACAGGATGGTGATAAACTGCTCGTGGCTCACCGGATCGTTGGGGGCGAAGCGGCCGCCGCCTACGCCGTTTACCAGTCCCATGGAGGCCAGGGCATTGACGGAGGGACCGTACCAGTCGTCCATGGACACGTCGGTAAAGGCGCTCTCCCCGGTAGGAACCTTGCAGTTCAGGGCCTGGGCCAGCAGGGTACACAGTTGGCCCCGGGTCAGAGCTTCCGTGGGACGATAGGTGCCGTCTCCCGCGCCCAGTACCACGCCGTAGGTGGCCAGCAGGCCGATTTCATCGGCATAGGGGGACTGAGCGGTGTCGGAGAACCCCCGGTGATGATAGCCGCTGAGGCCGCAGGCGGCGGCCAGATCGGCGGCGGTGGTGGCCTCCCAGCCATCACCGGTGCCTGTCCGCAGCAGGACTCCGTCGGGCAGGGCCTCCAGCAGCGCGGTAAAGGCAGCCTGGTAGGAGGTGGAGCAGGCTTGTTCCAAATCGATGTACCAGGCACCGTTCAGATCAATGCGCGCCGTACCGGAGGTGTCTCCCTGGGGCTCGGGACTGGAGAGAAGCACGGCGGCCTCGTCCGCCAGGGACGGATTCAGCAGCAGGTGCGGCATGACGCCGATGGTGTCGTTGCTGGTACCGGCAGGCCCGAAAAAGCGATAGGCGGTCATTTTCAGAGCATCGCCCTCGGAGAAAAAGGCAGGAAAGAGGGTGCTGTCCAACAGGATCTGAGCGACTCCTTTTCCGTAGGTGCGGTCTCCCACCAGCAGGCCGGAGCCGGTGTCCCGAATGGCGGAGGCAAACAGCTCGGAGGCGCTGGCCGAATAGAAGTTGGTCAGGACGATGAGCGGTTCATCGGTGATCTGGGCGCTCTGACTGCCCTGGGCGTTGATGGAGCCGTCGCTGGCCCGCATATAAACCAGCTGATCGTTGGGACCAGCAAAATAGCTGATGGTGTTGAGGGCGGCGGTCACTTCTCCGCCGCCGTTGTTGCGCAGGTCCATGATCCAGTGGTCGGCCTGACTGCCATAGGTCTCCAAACCTTCCTGCACATGACCGGCGGTTTCAGGGCCAAAGGCGTCGCAGGCCACATAGCCGATGTGGTCCTCCCAAAGTTCAGTATAGGCGGTGGGCACCACAAAGGCGCAGCGGGTCAGGGTGACGGTGTGGGTCTGGCCGTCCCGCAGATAAGTCAGCTGGAAGGAGGTCCCCACCTCGCCGCCCAGCAGAGCGGAGGCCTGCTCCAGGCTGATTTTCATACAAGACTGGCCATCGATGGCGGTAATTACGTCTCCTGCCAGCAGACCACCCGCCTCTGCGGCGGAGCCGGGGATCACGCGGGTTACCAGCAGACCATCGTCAGCCAGCTGAATGGAAACGCCGGCGCCTACCAGCTCAGAGTCGGAGAGAGAGGCGTGAAAGGCGGCATACTCTTCGGCGGTAAAATATTCGGTGTAGGGGTCTCCGAGGGCCTGGATAATCCCGTTCATATCCGTTTGCTCAAATACCTGGTCGGGAAGAGGGTCCAGGTAGTACCAGTTCAGCAGCGTCAGAGCCTGCGAGGGATTGAGCGCCTGGGCAGCGGTTGTCAGCAAAAGGCTTGCGGCCAGCCCGACGGCCGGCAGGCGAAAGCGAAGTTTCATAGTACGCCTCCCGTAATATTATGTAACCCCATTTTAGAGCAAAGCGGGGGCGGGCGCAAGGCCCGTCCCCACTTTGTAGCAATTTGTCATTTTTCCTCCAGACTGCGGAACAATGCGGGCCCCTGGCGCACAAGTGCAAGGAAGGAGAGGACGGCCGCAGCGGCCAGAATAACGGCGTATACCAGCAGCAAACCCACGCTGCCCAGAGGCTCCAGAAGAAAGAACCACAGCAGGAAAAGAAGCAGGACCAGAACCATGGGCAGTAAGGTGGACAGCATGGCGGAGGCCGACTGCTTGACCACCACGGCGTCGTTGACCGCGTCCAGCTTGGGAAAGTGGAGGTTGATCCACAGCCCGAAGGGGGCGCACATCAGGGCGAAGAGTAATCCGTCAACCAGCAGGAGTACCCACTCCGCCGGAGCTAGGGCAAAGGCCAGACAGAGCATGAGCCACCCCACTGCCAGACAGGGCAGGATGACCAGCAGCTGGAAGGCCACCTTCATGCCCAGAATGGTGGTCACCGGAACGGGGGCGCACTGGAGCAGCCAGAGCTGCTTGCCCTCCAGGCTGATGGAGGAGCCGGTGATGGCAACGGTGGACAGGCAGAACGTAATGCCTGCCAGCAGCAGCGGAGCCAGAGCCAGGCCGCCAGCCATCTCTAAAAATTGTGCGATGGATTCCCGGTAGATGAGAGCGGCTACCCCGGCGCCGGGCAGCAGGAGCAGACCGATGCCGGTGTTGAATACATAGCTGGGGGTGCCGAACCACCGGCGGGCCTCCTTCCGCAGCAGGGCGCCCCGCTGGCTGGAGGAGGACAGCCTGCCCAGCTTGTAATCCGAGCGGGTCCGGTGGGTGGACAGCCGGGTGATGATGGCCTTATACTGCCAGGCCAACAGCCACACTACCACCAGGAAGGGGATCAGGCACAGGGCCCACAGCGCTGCCAGCTGGAGCAGATTTCCGCCGCTCACCCCCTCTGCCAGCAGCAGGAAGGGCCGGCCCCAGCCCTGGAAGAAGGCCAGAATGGTGGGGACGGAGGTTTGCACATTACCCATGGAACTGCTCAGCCAGAAGGAGCCCACCAGGATAAGACCCAGCAGGAGCAGCTGGAACAGGGAGGAGGCCAGGGCCTTCCGGGAAAACCGGCCGGACAGCCAGGCCAGCACAAAGCCTATAATGAGGGTGAGCAGGGTGGGCAGCAGGTTCAGAAAGAGGGCGGAAACCAGCAGCAGCGGGAGCACCGCCCAACCCCCCGGCCCGCCGTACCACAGGTAGATCACCCCGGCGGGGAGGAGCACGAACACGGTGGATACCAGGTTCTCCAGATAGAGGGCCAGGGTACGGGAGAGCATGAGGGTAAAGGGGGAAATGGGCAGGGAGAGCATCAGGTCGTTGTCCTTGGCTCCATATACCACGCCCTGGGCTGCAAAGAGGGAGAAAAAGAAACCCAGCAGGACAGCCACCAGGGACATGAGTACCAGCAGCAGGGGCAGGGCCCCCGCTGCCGCCAGCTGACCAGCCAGCATGGCGCTGTATACCCCGGAGACATAGAGCGACAGTCCGGCCAGCAGGGCCAGGGCGCCCATGCCGGAGAAGGAGCGCTTTTTCCGGCCCACCCGCATGGCGGACAGCAGCGCCTGGAAATTCAGTTTCAGCAGGGAGAGGAACTTAGCCATGCCCGTCCCCCTCCAGTTCCAGGAACACGTCCTCCAGGGTGGAGTCTCCCACCAGTTCGGAGGTGACGCCCATGCGGATCAGCTTGCCCTGCTTGATGATAGCCACCCGATGGCACAGCTTCTCCGCCACCTCCAGCACATGGGTGGAGAAAAATACCGCGCTGCCGGCGGCGCACAGCTCCGCCCAGAACTGTTTGAGCAGGTGGGCCGCCGACGGGTCCAGGCCTACGAAGGGCTCGTCCAAAATGAGCAGCTTGGGCTGACGGATGAGGGCGGAGATGAGAGCCAGCTTCTGCTTCATGCCGTGGGAATAGCTGCCGATGGGGCTGCCCAGATTGCCGGTGAGTTGGAAAGCGTCGCCGTACTTGGCGATGAGATTCTGACGGCTATCGCCGGAGATTTCGTAGAGATCGGCGATGAAATTGAGGAACTGGATGCCGGTGAGAAACTCATAGAGGTCGGGGTTGTCGGGCAGGAAGGCGGTGACCTTCTTGGCGGCCAGAGAGTCGGTGCGGACGTTGTGTCCGTCAATGGTGATGGTGCCCTCTGTAAAGTCCATGACGCCGGCCACCGCCCGGAGGGTGGTAGTCTTACCCGCACCGTTGTGGCCAATGAACCCGAAGATCTCACCGGGAGCCACATGGAGGCTCAGGTCGTCCACCGCCCGCTTGTGACCGGGATAGCTCTTGGAAAAGTGTTCGATGTGCAGCATGGCTTATCCCTCCACGATTTTGACGGCGGTACCATAGGCGGTGATCTCTGCCGCACCCTGCATGATGGAGGCGGAGGTGTAGCGTACGCCCACCACAGCGTCGGCCCCCATGGCCTCGGCGTCATCCACCATGCGCTTGGTGGCGATCTGACGGGCCTCGGTGAGCATTTTGGTATAGCTCTCGATCTCGCCGCCCACCAGGGTCTTCATACCGGCCATAAAGTCCTTGCCGAAGTGCTTGGACTGGACCACGCTGCCCTTGGCGATACCCAGGGCCTGGATCTCTTTGCCGGGGATGTACTCAATATTTAGAAGCAGCATTTTCTTCTCCTCCTTGGATCTGTTTGATGCGCTGGATGAGGGCCAGCAGGACCCCGACGATGAACACAGCCGGGATGAGGGTGAGTACCACCACCACCGGCAGCGGGGGTGCGTCGGTGGGGAAGGCCACGGCAGCCCACACCAGCAGGGCCATGACGCCCCCCATCAGGACCACGAACAGTAGGGCGCATACCACCGGCGGGATGTAGTGGGACACAGTATCTTTCTTATGGATGTTCACAAAGCGGGTCCCCTCTCCTTCCATACGGTCCATTTCCGACAGCCACCGGTCCGCGTCCAGGTCGGCCAGCTGCTGGCCGGCGTCGGCCAATGTCTGGCACAGGGTCCGGATGGTGGCCAGGTTGGCCTGCTCCCGTTCCAACTGGATGATGTGACGGCGCAGGCCGTCGTCCAGGGTCAGGATGCCCTGCTGCATTTTCCGGATCTCTTCCATAGGTACGTCCAGCTTCCGCAGCAGCTTGATCTTACGCAGGGCCTCCACGTCGGCGTCGGTGTAGTCCCGGTAACCGTTGTCCGCATTGCGTCCGGGGTTCAGCAGCCCCTCTTTTTCATAGAAACGGATGTTGCGCTTGGTGACGCCCACAAGCTGCTCCACCTCGTTGATCTTCATGCCGCTCACCTCCGACGCAAAAAGGTATACCCTCCACCGGGTGGAAAGTCAAGAAAAAAATATTCCATTGTACATATTCCCGTGGCTGGCGGACATAATGGAGGAAAAGGAGGCGCGTACCATGGACATGACCAACGAGGAGTACAGCCGCTATGTGGCTGAGATGGCCAAGCCCTCTCCCCTGTGGAAGGATCTGATCTGGGCTTTCCTGGTGGGCGGTTTGATCTGCACCCTGGGACAGGGGCTGAGCGACCTGTACCAGAGCTGGGGATTGGATAAGACCGACGCAGGGACAGCGGTGTCCGTCACGCTGATTTTCCTTTCCGCCTTTTTCACCGCCCTGGGGTGGTTTGATAAGCTGGCCCAGCACGCTGGAGCGGGTACTCTGGTACCCATCACCGGCTTTGCCAATGCGGTGGCCTCTCCCGCCCTGGAGTTCAAAAGTGAGGGACTGGTGCTGGGGGTAGGCGCCAGGATGTTTATCATCGCCGGGCCGGTGATTGTCTATGGCCTGGTGGCCAGTGTGATCTATGGTGTGATCCTGGTACTGATGGGTGCCTGATTGCGCTAAACAGAAAACGCGGAGCACGGCAAAGCCGTGCTCCGCGTTTTCTCATGGAGTTAAGCCTGAAGCAGCTGGGTCAGCTCGCCCATGGCGGCCGTCTCCTCAGCCACCTGCTGGGCCAGAAGCTGCTGCTGCTGGGTCAGAGCATCGTTGTAGAGGGCGATCTCCTCATCAAAGGAGGGGGCATCCTCCATGCTCTTGGCCAGCAGAGACATGGTGGCGGGATAGGTCTCCGCCAGGATGGAGCCCTTGCCGGTACCCCAGAACAGGTTGCCCGGGTTGGAGTCCTCCAGCAGAGCCTCCTTGGACCGGGCGTTGGTCTCCAGGCTGAAATTATAGTAGCCGTACTCGGTGCCGCCGTTGATCATCCAGGCCAGATCCAGCGCGCCGGTGCCCTCCTCGTTGCCCAGGACTCCCTGCTCCAGGGCGTCGACCACGCCGGAGATCAGAGCGATATTCTCCTGATAAGCCTGATGCTTGATGAGGATGGTGGATGTGGAAGCGATGCCGATGAAGTGGTCCTGGACAAAGCGGAAGGCCTCCAGGGTCTTGGCATTCAGTGCCCGGCCCTCGGCCCGGATGGCGTCCAGGTCCTCCTGACTGGCTCCTTCGGACAGAGCCTGCTGATAGCGGCTGTTGACAGCGGCGATTTCCTGGTTCCACCCGTCGGCAGCTGTCCGCAGCGTCTCCAGGGCGGTGGTGTAGGCCTCGCCGTCGCCGCCGGCGGCGGCCACCAGATCGGCATCCAGAGCCTCCGCCAGATCGTCGCAGGTGGCGGTCAGATCCAGCTCCAGAGCGGGTGTCTGATCCAGGTAGATGGCCAGCGTACCGAAGGTGTTCAGATTGGTATGCATCACGTCGGCGCTGTAGGTATCCCGGTCGTCGGCTACGGTGTGGTAGCGCTGCTGAATCCATCCCTCCTCGCCGTCCTGGGTGCCGGGGATGTTGATGAAGTAAGGGACGCCGGAGGCCCGGTAGGAGACGCCGTCCTCCATGGTGTTGGTATCCACCGACTGGCCGCTGATGCCGCCGGGGTACACGTTGTTAACAGGCTGGGTCAAAAGACCGGATTCTTCCACAAAGGACTGGGTCAATGTGGAAAACTCGGGGACGCAGCTGATCTGTCCCTCCTCCATGCCGTCGTAGAAGGCGGGCAGCTCAAAGTTCAGCAGAGCGATGGTCTTGCCGGCCCACTCGGGATGGGCGGTGTTGCTCATTTCCCAGGCGCCGGTGGTCCAGTCAAACTGGGTGCCCGAGGCGCCCCACTCCTCGGAGCCGTGGGCGATGAAGCGGATGTCGTTTTCCGGCTGGTAACCGGAATCCACCATGGCTTTGGCCATGGCCAGCACCAGGCCGATGGCGCAGCTGTCGTCCTGGAAGCCGTTGAAGTAGACGTCATAGTGGCCGGCCACCAGGGTCTGCTGCTCAGAGCTGCGGCCCTTCAGGGTGCCCACCACATTGTAGCTGGTTCCCTGCTCCGGCTCCATGACGTTGTCCACCATCAGGGTAGCGGTGTCGTGTCCCGCGGCCAGAGCCTCCGCCAGCTGGAGATACTGGTTCTTGCTGATGCTGACGCAGGGGATCACATCCTTGGAGCAAACGTCCTGCATATTGATCATGTCGTCGGAATAGGTGGCGTAGCCGCCCACATCGTAGGTGACGATGGCGCTGGCGCCGTGGAGAGCGGCCTCATTCATATACTGGTCGATCCAGGCCACATTCCACTGGTCCACGCCCACCAGAGCGATCTTGCCTTCCACGTCCACCCCCTCGTACTCGGCGGCGGTACCGGTGCCCACATCCACCAGCTGGGCGGTAATGCCGTCAGCGTCCGTGCCGTTGGTGGCGTAGGAGGCGGGCATGATCTGGATGTCGGTGTCGGCGATGGTGAGAGAGGCGTCGTTGAACTGCCACTTATCCACGGTGACAGGCACCTTCTCCACCGTCAGGCCGATGGACTCCATCTCGGCGGCAATGTAGTCAGCGGCAGCGTGCTCGGCATCGGAACCGGCGGTGCGCCAGCCCAGTTCGTTGGACAGATAGGCGGGATCATAGGCCAGGGTCTCGGCGATCTGGTAGGCGTATTCCTGGTCTACCTGCTCCAGATAGGCGGATACCAGGGCCTGGGTATCCTGTCCGGCAGAGGGCTCCGGCTGCTTATCCGGTTGGGAGCAGGCGGTCAGGGACAGCAGCAGAGCTGCTGTGGCGGTTGCGGCAATCAGGCGTTTCCTCATCTTTTTTTCTCTCCTCCAAACGTGTGGAGCGGAAAGGCAGCAAAAAAGCCATGGCGCAGATACACACCATGGCTGGAACACAAAGAGAGTTATAGTTCGCCTGTTACGGGGGCCCGTACCGTGCAGTCCGATTCATCACTCTTATTGACCGTTCACAAGTTGATGTGCGTATCTACGCATCGGTTATGAAGTAACCAACTTATAAAACTTGAGCCTTTCCGCTCAATCAATAAGGCAACAAAGTTGCCAGTCCGTACCCGCGGTACGGTCCCGAGCTCTTCGACGGGTTTTCGGCATTTGACCCGGCCGTCCGTGTAGCCTTGATCCTTGTGAAAGGATGGTCAGGACGTGCATTCGCACAGGCGTTCAAAAACGAACATACAATTTATACCACAGGTCAATGCAGGTGTCAATCCTGAATTTCGGGTAAGTGGGATGGATCCTGGTATGTGTAAATATACTGGAAGCCAATAAGAGAAAAGATGAGAAATTGTGAAAAACAAATAAAAAGACTTGACAAACGGCAGACCCAATAGTATACTAAAGCCAGAAAGAAAGAGGTGAACCCAATGGGCTAGTAAAGTCCAAATCATCAAAGCCTCAACGCAGAAGGAAAAGGAACGGTTCGTTTTAGGCAACACGTGTTCCCAACAAACTCATTGAAGCGAGGAGACCCGGAAACCTCAGATGCGAAGTTCGCTGAAGACGGAAATCAGGGTAGTACGTTGCAGGAGACAGTGATCCAGGCGAATCCCAAAACTGAGTCCTTCCCAATGCGTGGCAAATCTGTAGAAAGTAGAGGTAGACCAAGTGATTGAACCCCAGGTCGAAAAGTAGCCCCCCGGTCACGATGGATGGCCGGGGGGTTGTGCTGTTCCTGGGCAAAAATGCGGCAAACCTCTCAACATAAAAAGTCCCCCGGCACTGCCGGGGGGACTTTTCACATTTTGGGGAAGTTAGCGCAGCACGGCGCCCAGTTCCTTCTCCAGAGCGGCCAGGATGCTCTTCACATCCTCGTCGGCCTCCTCGCTGGTGAGGGAACGGTCGTCGGCCCGGAGGACCAGGTTGAAGGCCACAGACTTCTTGCCTTCGTCCACGCCCTTGCCGCGGTAGATGTCGAAGAGCTTGCACTCCTTCAGCAGGCCCTTGGCTCCCTTGCGGATGCAGGCCTCCAGAGCGCCCACAGTCACCGCCTCGTCGCACACCACGGCGATGTCGCGGGTGAGGTTGGGGAACTTGGGCAGAGGCACATACTCGGGATCGGCGCCCTTGGCGGCCATGAGCGCGTTCAGCTCCAGCTCAGCGCAGTAGAACTGAGCGTCTACGCCGTAGTTCTGGGCCACCAGGGGATGGACCTGGCCCAGCACACCGATGCGCTGGTCACCGGCGTACACATCGGCCACCCGGCCGGGGTGATAGGAGGGATTGGTCTCGCTGGGGACCTCGAAGTGGACATCCTCGGCCCGCAGATCCTTGAGAATGGCCTCCACACAGCCCTTGAGGGCGTAGAAGTCCATATCGCTGCCATAGGCGCCCATGGACAGCACCTTGTTCTCCACGGCCAGGCCGTCCTCGCCGCCGGGCAGGTAGATACGGCCCACCTCATAGAGGCGCACGTTCTGGTTGCGGTAGTTGTAGTTCCGGGTCAGGATCTCCAGCATGGAGGGCAGTACGGTGGTACGCATGATGGAGGTATCCTCGCCCAGGGGGTTGAGGATCTTGAAGGACTGGCGGCGGGCATCGTCGGCGTCCCAGCGGATCTTGTCATAGCAGGTGGGAGAGATGAAGGAGTAGGTGATGATCTCGTCAAAGCCCATGGCCCGGCACAGGGAGCCCAGCTGGCGCTCCAGCTTCTCCTCCACAGAGAAGCCGCCCAGGGTGGTCTGGCCCCGCATGAGGGTGATGGGGATGTTGTTGTAGCCGTGGAACCGGGCCACTTCCTCGGCCAGGTCGGCCATGCCGATCACGTCGCCGCGCCAGGAGGGCACGGTGACCTGATCGCCTTCCACCTGGAAGTCCAGCTTCTTCAGGATGGACACCATCTCGCTCTCGGCGATGTCGGTGCCCAGCAGGCCGTTGATCTTCTCGGGCTCCAGCTTGAGGACACGGGGCTGGGGCACATAGTTGAGGATATCGATGGTGCCGTCCAGCACCTCGCCGGCGCCCAGCAGCTCCACCAGCTCGCAGGCCCGGTTGACAGCAGGCAGGGTGTTCAGGGGGTCCAGACCCTTCTCGAACTTGGCGGAAGCCTCGGTGCGCATACCCAGGGCCAGTGCGCCCTTGCGGATGCAGGTGCCGTCGAAGCAGGCGGACTCAAAGACCACGTCCACAGTGTCGTCCACGATCTCGCTGTTCTCGCCGCCCATGATGCCGGCAAGACCCACGGCCCGATGTTCATCGGCAATGACCAGGTGGTTGGCGTTGAGCTTGCGCACCTGGCCGTCCAGAGTGGTGAGCTCTTCGCCCTCTTCTGCACGGCGGACGATGATCTTGCCGCCCTTCACATAGCGGTAGTCAAAGGCGTGCATGGGCTGGCCGTACTCCAGCATGACGTAGTTGGTGATGTCCACGATGTTGTTGATGGGACGCACGCCCATGGAGCGCAGCCGCTCCCGCATCCACTTGGGGGAGGGGGCGATCTTCACGTTGCGCACCATCCGGGCGGTGTACCGGGGGCACAGGTCGCTGGCGGGGGTCTCCACGTCCAGCAGCTCCATCAGGCTGCCGTTTCCGCCGCCCTTGACCACAGACTCGTGGAGGGTAAGGGGGGCGTCAAAGGTGGCGGCGGCCTCCCGGGCCAGACCGATGACGGAGAGACAGTCGGGGCGGTTGGGGGTGATCTCAAACTCGACCACGTGGTCGTCGGCGCCGATGATGGGCTTGATGTCGTCGCCGGGCTTGCAGTCCTCGTTCAGCACAAAAATGCCGTCGGGGATGCAGTGGGGGAACTCGGCCTGCTGGGCGTGGAGATCCTCCAGGGTGCAAATGGTATTGCTCTTGGTGTTGTAGGCCACCAGGTCC